>CAUAEH010000023.1 GCA_958427975.1 uncultured Collinsella sp.
GCGGCGACGGCACCCGATATCCGCGAGGATCCTTACCGGTTGGAGCCGATCGCAGGAGCGCGGCCCATCGTCGCCGTCGCGCGTGACGAGGCGTTCTCGTTCTACTACGAGGAGAACCTGCGCGCGCTCGAGGACCTGGGTTGCGAGTTGGCCTTTTTCAGCCCCCTGTGTGATAGCGAGTTGCCCCGGGGGACAAGCGCCCTCTATCTGGGAGGCGGCTACCCGGAGCTCCATGCGCGGCAGCTCTCCGAGAACGCGCCGATGCGCGAGGCGGTGCGGCGCGCGGTTGAATCCGGCATCTCGACGGTCGCCGAATGCGGTGGGTTTCTGTACCTGCAGCGCGAAATCTCCGATAGCGAGGGGCGGCGCTGGCCTGTTGCGGGCGCCCTTGAGGGCGCAAGCGAGAACGGGGGAAGGCTGTCCCATTTCGGGTACGTGGAGCTCACTTCCCAACGCGACGGGCTCTACGGACCGCGCGGCACACGCATCCGCGCGCACGAGTTCCACTACTGGCAGTCCACCTGCCCGGGCGGCGACTTCTGGGCGCAGAAGCCCCGGCGCGACAAGGGCTGGCCGTGCATGACGACCACCCCGTCCCTGGTTGCGGGCTTCCCGCATGTGTACTATCCTGCGAACCCCGACGTTGCGCGCGCGTTCGCGTCTGCCGCAGCGTCGTTCGCAGAGAGGAGACGGCATGCCTGAAGCAACCGAAACCGCGCTTGTCAGCATCCGCGAGGAAGTCGAGCGCGCGTTCTCGTCGGCGCCGGGCGCCGTGCTCGAAGCTGCGCTCTCCCGGATCGCGCCCGCAGACGAGTGCGCCCGCGCCGCCGCTTACGCCGCGTGGGACTCCATCGCGCACCCCTTGGGGGGATTGGGCGACTTTGAAGACGCCGTCGCGTGTATCGCCGCAGCTCAGGGGAGCGCCGAGGTGGCCGAGTTTCCCCGTGCGCTCGCGGTATTCTTCTCCGACAACGGGGTCGTTGCCGAAGGCGTGTCGCAAAGCGGGCAAGACGTGACGCGAGCCGTCGCGCGCAACATGTGCGAGGGGGCCACGAGCGCCTGCCGCATGGCGGCGTTCGCGGGTGCCGAGGTCGTGCCCGTCGACGTGGGTATGGCCCGGGGCTTAGAAGACGCGCGCATGGTGCGCGCGAACGTGCGGCGGGGGAGCGGCAACATCGCGCACGGCTCCGCTATGTCTCGCGATGGGGCCGTGCGCGCGATCGAGGTCGGAATCGCCGTCGCGTGCGGGCTCGCCCGCGCCGGCGTGCGCCTTCTCGCCGCGGGCGAGATGGGCATCGGCAACACGACCACCTCGGCGGCGGTGGCCGCAGTGCTCATCCGGGCGGACGCGCGGAGCCTCGTCGGCCGCGGCGCGGGGCTCTCGGACGCCTCGCTCGCGCGCAAGCGCGACGTGGTCGAGCGCGCTATCGACGCGAACTCGCCCGATCCCGCCGACCCGATCGACGTGCTCTCGAAGGTGGGCGGATTCGACATCGCGGCGATGTGCGGTTTCTACCTGGGAGCCGCGGCCTCGAAGGCGCCGGCGCTCCTCGACGGGGTCATATCCTGCACGGCGGCCCTGTGCGCGGCGCGCCTGTGCCCCAACACCTTGGGCTACCTCGTGGGCACCCACGCATCAAGCGAACCCGCAAGCCAGGAGCTCCTTCGCGAGCTCGGTATAAAGGCACCCCTCGACGCAGGCATGCACTTGGGCGAGGGCGCGGGCGCCATGGCGTATCTGCCCCTTCTGGATTCGGCGCTGCGCGTGTACCGGGATGGGAAGACGTTCACGGCGACTGGCATGGCTGCTTACGAGCATTTCGAGGCTGGGAAATGACGGTGACGTTCGTTATCGGCGCCGCCGCGAGCGGCAAGAGCGCCTATGCCGAGTCCCTGTGCCTCGGGCACGACGGCCCTCGCGTGTACCTGGCAACGATGGAGCCCTTCGGGGAAGAGGGCGCCCGCCGCATCGCGCGCCATCGGGCGCTGCGCGATGGCAAGGGGTTTTCCACCCTCGAGCGCACGCGTGACGTGGGCGCCGCAGCGTCCGGGCTTCCGTGCGGCTGCACGCTTCTTTTGGAGGACGTGGGCAACCTGGTTGCGAACGAGCTCTTCGCGGAAGGCAGCTTGTCCCCACGTGACCCCGACGCTGCGGCGCGCGAGGTGCTCGGAGGCATCGAACGGCTCGCTCAGGCCGCTGCGTATACGGTGGTGGTCACCGTCGACGTGTTCGCCGATGGGATGCGCTACGATGAGGGGACCGAGGCATGGAGGCGCGCGCTCGCGCGCGTGAACGCGGGTGTGGCGGCGCTGGCCGACCGTGCAGTCGAAGTGGTATGCGGGATTCCCGTGTGGATGAAAGGCGAAGGACCTATAAGGTGAAGATAGCAGAGGCAATCGGCGCGGCGTTCGGAACGTTCTCGCGCATCCCCGTCCCGAAATCGGCCTGGACCGATTTCGGATCAACCCATGCGCTTGCCGCGTTTCCCCTGGTGGGCCTTGCGGAAGGCTTCCTCATGACGGCGTGGGGGTACGTGGCGAACCTGCTCGGCGTGCCCGCGACCATCGTCGCGGCTGTGCTCGTGGCGCTGCCTGTGGCGGTGACGGGAGGCATCCACCTAGACGGGCTCTGCGACACCTCCGATGCGCTTGCAAGTTGGGCCCCGCGCGAACGAAAGCTCGAGATCATGCACGACCCGCGGGCGGGCGCCTTCGGGGTCATCGGTGTTGTCGTGTACCTTATTCTGCAGTTTTCCCTGTTCACCGCGCTGCCGCTTACGGCGGGGACGTTCCTCGCGCTTCTGTGCTCGCTCGTGTTCTCCCGCGCGCTTTCGGGGCTCGCCGTTGAATGCTGGCCTGCCGCGCGGGCGGACGGCATGGCCGCGGGGCTCTCGCCTGCGAAGAAGCGCGCGGCGATCGTCGTGCCGCTTTGCGCTTTCGCTGCGGCTTCGGCTGCAGGGATGGTCGCGTGCGCTCAGGCCGTCGGCGCCCTTATGGCGGTGGCGGGGCTTTTGGCGCTCGCGTGGTACCGCCATGTTGCCCTGTCCCGCTTCGGCGGGGTGACGGGGGATTTGGCCGGATGGTTTCTGCAATGGGCCGAGCTCGCGATGCTTGCCATGCTGGTGGCGGGGGGCATGCTCCTATGATTCTCGTGGTAGGTGGTGCGCATTCGGGGAAGAGGACCTTCGTGCGCGAAAAGCTCGGGTTCGCGGCGGACGATTTCGTCGACACGGCGCAGCTCGCGGCGGGCAGCGTGCCAGCGGCTTTTGCCGGCCGCGTCGCGTACCGTGCTGAGGAACTCGTACGCGCGCTCGACGCTGACCGGGCGCTCGAGTGGCTGATCGGCTTCGACGCAGTGATCCTGACCTTGGTCGGCTCGGGGGTCGTCCCTATGCGTGCGGAAGACGCCCAATGGCGCGAGCGCGCGGGGCGCCTGGGATGCGCGCTCGCTGCGCGCGCCGACGTCGTCGTGCGCATGACGTGCGGGATTCCACAGGTCATCAAAGGAAACCTTGCCGATGCGCCTCGAGGGACGCTGGGCGCGGGCGCGCCTTTGGAAGTCATCTTCGTGCGCCATGGTGCCACGGCGGGCACGGAAGACCATCGCTACAGCGGGGCGGGCACCGACGAGCCCCTGTCGAGCGCGGGCGAGCGCGCTTTGCGCGACCTCGCGTGCGATCGTGACGTGTTCCGTGTTATCACGAGCGGCATGGCCCGCACCGACCAGACGGCGCGCATCCTCTTCCCGAACGCGGAGCTTATGGCGTGCCCCGGCCTGCGCGAGATGGATTTCGGCGACTTCGAGGGGCGAAGCGCCGCCGAACTTAAAGAGGATGCGCGTTACCGCGCCTGGGTAGACTCCTGGTGTGAGACGCGCTGCCCGCATGGCGAGGGCAAGAGCGATTTCACCCGCCGCGTCGTCGCGGCGTTTCGGGAGGCGTGCGAATCGGAGCGCGCCCAGGGGAGTGGTCGCGCCGTCTTCGTCGTTCACGCGGGTACCGTGAAAGCGCTGCTCTCCGAGCTAGCTGTCCCGAAAATGGGATACTTCGACGTGCATACCGAGCCGGGCGGCGCATGGGTCGCCACCTGGGATGGGCGCTACCTTCGCGACGTTCGTCCCGCTTCGGGGGGCGATGCCCGGTGATGACGATTCTTGCCGTCTCCGCCGGGTTCGCGGCCGACCTTGCCTTCGGCGACCCGCGCTGGCTTCCCCATCCCGTCGTCGCCATGGGGCGCGCGATCACGTGGGCCGAAGGCCGCCTGCGGGGCGCATTCCCGCAAACGTCCGCGGGCACGCGCGCCGCAGGGCTTGTGCTCGCCGTGGCGCTTCCGCTTGCGTGTGGGCTTTTGACCTGGGGAATCCTGCATCTTTGCGGCATGGTTCACCCCGGCTTGCGCTTCGTGGCCGAGGCATGGGCGAGCTATCAGATTCTCGCGGCATGCGAGCTGCGCCGCCAGAGCCTGGCCGTGGCCAGCGCGTTCTCGAAGGGCGGCCTTGTCGCGGCGCGCGAAGCCGTCGGGCTCATCGTGGGACGCGACACGTCTGTTCTCGACGAGCAGGGCGTCGCGCGCGCCGCTGTGGAAACGGTGGCGGAGAACGCGAGCGACGGCGTCATCGCGCCGCTTTTCTACCTTTTGATCGGAGGTGCACCCTTGGGCATGGCGTACAAGGCGGTGAACACGCTCGACAGCATGGTGGGCTACAAAAACGAGCGCTACATCGACTTCGGCTGCGCCTCGGCGCGCCTCGACGATGCGGTGAACTGGATTCCCTCGCGCTTATCGGCTCTGCTCATGATCGCCGTGTGCCCGATTGTTGGGCTCGACGCGCGCGGGGCGGCGCGCATCTGGCGCCGCGACAGGCGTCGCCATGCGAGCCCCAACTCGGCGCAGACCGAGTCAGCGTGCGCGGGCGCGCTCGGGCTGCGCCTGGCGGGACCCGCGGTGTATTTCGGCAAGCTCGTTGAGAAACCGACGATAGGCGACGCGTCCCGCGAAATCGAGTGGGGCGACATCGCCCGGGCGACTAGGCTCATGCTCGCCGCGTCCGTATGCGCGCTCGTCGTCTTCGGTGCCGCACGCGCGGCGGTCGTGCTCGCCGTGGGGGCGATGGTATGAGGGAAGACCACGCCGCGTCCCGGGCTGCCGGGGGAATCCTGCGCGCCCGTGCGCATGGGGGTAGCACGCAATCGCTCGGCATCGCTTGCGAAGGGGGCGCCTCCGACCTCATTGACTTCTCGGTGAACGTGAATCCGGCAGGCCCCTCGCCGCGCGCCGTTGCCGCAGCTTGCAAGGCGCTTTCTCGAATCGACGCCTACCCCGATAGGGAAAGCCTCGCCCTCGTTCGCGCCCTAGCGCGTGCCCAGGGCATTCCCGAAGATACTATCGTCTGCGGCGCGGGCGCGTCCGACATCATTTGGCGGCTCGCCGCGGCGGTGCGCCCGAAACGCATCGTCGTGTGCGCGCCGACGTTCTCTGAATATGCGGAGGCGGCATCGTACTACGGCGCATGCGTGCAGGAGTTCCCGCTCTCCGAAGCGGACGACTTCGACGTGCCCGCCTCCTTCGCCCGCGCGATTGAGGGGCCGGGAGACGTGGCGTACCTCTGCAATCCGAACAACCCGACGGGGCGCCTCGTCGACCCCAGCGTGATCGATGCCGCGGCTTGCCGCTGCGAGCAGGTGGGCGCGCTGCTCGTCATGGACGAGTGCTTCCTCGGATTTGCGCCCGACGCCCGCGAAAGGAGCGTGGCCGCACGCGCCGCGTGTTCGTACCATGTGGCCGTGCTCTCCGCGTTCACCAAGCTCTACGGAATGGCGGGGTTGCGGTTGGGATATCTGATCAGTGGAAACGCCCAACTCATCGAGGGGATTCGCCGGGCGGGGCAGGCGTGGCCCGTCTCCTCGGTCGCCGAGGCCGCGGGCATCGCCGCCCTGGAAGACGTCGAATACGTCTCGCGCACGCGCGATGTATTGGCGGGCGAGCGAGCGTGGCTTTCCCACGAGCTCTCCTCGCTCGGGCTTTCCGTCGTGCCGTCGGATGCGAACTTCCTTTTAGTCCGCACGCCGGCGAAAGACTTCCCTGAGCGCCTGTATAATCAGGGCGTTTTGGTCCGCACGTGCGACTCGTTTTCGGTACTGTCCCGTTTCTGGTGCCGCGTCGCGGTGCGCACGCGCAAGGAGAACGCTCGGCTTGCGATGGCGTTCAGCCACGCGCTTCGGGCGGAAGGCGCATCGGGCGAAGGCGAACCCGACGAACGGGGCGGCGCTTCTTGCGGCGGCGCTATGGCGGGCGCAGATGGCCGGGGCTCGGCGAAGGAGGTCGATACCCGTGGGTAGGGCGAAGCCCATCATGTTCCAAGGCACCATGTCGAACGCGGGGAAGAGCCTGCTTGCGGCGGGGCTGTGCCGCGTGCTTTCGCAGGACGGCCTGCGCGTGGCTCCCTTCAAGAGCCAGAACATGGCGCTCAACAGCGGTGTCACGGCCGACGGTCTCGAGATGGGGCGCGCCCAGATCATGCAGGCCGAAGCGTGCGGCATCGCGCCCGACGTGCGCATGAACCCCATCCTGCTCAAGCCCGAAAGCGACCACCGAAGCCAGCTCATCGTGGCCGGCAAGGCGCAGGGAGCCTTCGCTGCGAGGGACTACTTCGCGCGAAAGAAGGCGCTCATGCCGCAGATTTTGGAGGCGTTCGATTCGCTCGCGGAGGAAAACGACGTCATCGTCATCGAGGGCGCCGGCAGTCCCGTCGAAATCAACCTTGCCGAAAACGACATCGTCAACATGGGGCTCGCGCGCGCCGTGTCCTCCCCCGTGCTGCTCGCGGGCGACATCGATCCAGGCGGGGTGTTTGCCCAGCTCTACGGCACGGTCGCGCTCCTTGCGCCCGAGGACCGCGCGCTTTTGCGGGGGCTTGTTGTGAACAAGTTCCGCGGCGATGTGGAAATCCTGCGCCCGGGTTTGGTCCCGCTCGAGAAGATGTGCGGGGTTCCCGTCGTGGGGGTCGTGCCGTATCTTACGCTCGACCTGGACGACGAGGACTCGCTCGCGCCGCGCCTATCTGCCCGCGAGGCGCGCGGCGTCATCGACGTCGCCGTCGTGCGCCTTCCGCATCTGTCGAACTTCACCGACTTCGACCCGCTTTCGCGCGTGCCCGGCGTGGGCGTGCGCTACGTTTCCTCGACGACCGATCTGGGCCGACCCGACCTGGTGGTGCTCCCCGGCTCGAAGACCACGCTCGACGACGCACGCTGGCTTGCGGCTAGCGGCATCGGAGCCTGTGTACGCGCGCTTTCGGGCGCGGGCACGCCGGTGCTCGGCATATGTGGAGGCTACCAGCTTTTGGGAGACGAGCTTTCCGACTCGCACGGCAGGGAAGGCGCTGGCACCGCGCGCGGGCTCGGGCTCATCCCTGCAAGTACGGTGTTCAAGGAGGAAAAGCGCCTCGCCCAGTCGGAGCTGCGCATCACGGGCGCCCAAGGCGCGTTGTCGGTGTGGAACGGCATGACGGCGCGCGGGTACGAGATTCACGACGGCGTAACGACCGTCTTCTGCGCCCCTGCGGGCACGATTGGCGGCAAACCAGAAGGCGCGGCCTGCGGAAACGTGTTCGGAACCTATCTCCACGGCCTGTTCGACGAACCGGGGGTGGCGCTCGCCCTCGCACGCTCGCTCGCGCGCGTGCGCGGCCTGCCCGAGAGCGTCGTGGGTGCTGAGGGCGCGGTGTCCGCGGCCGATCACCGTGCGCGCGAGTTCGACCGCCTGGCCGACTCCGTGCGCGGGGCGCTCGACATGGAGTATGTCTACCGCATTATCGAGGAGGGCGTATGATCCACGTGTATCATGGCGACGGCAAAGGCAAGACCACGGCGGCGATGGGCCTCGCCCTTCGCATGCTCGCCGCAGGCCGCCGCGTCGTCGTCGTGCAGTTCCTGAAAGACGGCGAAAGCGGGGAGGCGCGCCTGCTCGCCGAGCATTTCGGCGTGCCCGTGTTCGCGGGGAAGGTGTCTGACAAGTTTACCTGGTCGATGACGTCGGAAGAACTTGCCGCGACGCGCGAGCTGCACGATGGGAACCTCGCTTCCGCGCTCGCCGAGCTCGAGGGCGCGCAGGAGGGGCTGCTCGTGCTCGACGAGGCGCTCGACGCGCTTTCGAAGGGGCTTGTCGACGAGGCGCTCGTGGACCGCGCGCTCGATATGTCCGCGTGCGGCGTCGAAGTAGCGCTCACCGGGCGCGCGCCTTCCCGCAAGATCGTGGAGAAGGCCGACTACATAACCGAGATGCGGTGCGAGAAACACCCCTACGAGCAGGGGATATGTGCAAGGGAAGGAGTGGAGTACTAGATGGATTCCAAGGAGATGGCGCCCGGCGACATCGAGCGGCGCAGCTTTGAAATCATCACCGAAGAGCTCGGCGGCCGCACGTTCCCGCCGCTCGAAGAGCCCGTCGTGAAGCGCGTCATCCACACCACTGCCGACTTCTCGTACGCCGATTCCCTCGTGTTCACCCATGACGCCGCGCACTGTGCGCTCGACGCACTGCGCGCAGGGGCCACGGTGCTCACCGACACGAACATGGCGCTCGCAGGCATAAGCAAGCCCGCGCTCGCGAAGCTCGGCTGCAAGGCCGTGTGCTACATGGCTGGCCCTGATGTCGCCGCGGCTGCGCGCGCCGCGGGCACGACTCGCGCCGTTGCGAGCATGGACAAAGCTTGCGGCATCGAGGGTCCGCTCATCGTGGCCGTCGGTAACGCTCCCACAGCACTTCTGCGCCTCGCCGAGCTCATGGACGCGGGGAAGATCGCGCCCGCGCTCGTCGTAGGGGTGCCGGTTGGGTTTGTGAACGTGGTCGAGGCGAAAGAGGAGCTACTCGCGCGACGCGTGCCGGCCATCGTCGCGAGGGGTCGCAAGGGCGGCTCGACCGTGGCGGCCGCCATTATGAACGCGCTGCTCTACCAGATCACGCGCCCAGGCGGCCCGAAGTGACGGCCCCCGCATCCGCGCCGGCGCTGCGCATCTTCGCCGGCACCACCGAGGGCCGCCTTCTGTGCGAATGGGCGAGCGGGGCGGGCATCCCCGCCCGTGCCTACGCGGCAACCGAGTACGGAGGCGAGCTTTTGGGCGAGCTTCCGGGCATCGAGGTGCATGCGGGCAGGCTCGACGAGGCCGACATGGAGCGCGAGCTTTCCGGCGCGCGCATCGTCGTCGATGCCACGCACCCCTTCGCTACGCTCGCAAGCGGCAACATCCGGGCCGCTTCGCTCGCCGTGGGTGCACGATGCCTGCGCCTTGCGCGCCCGGCCGAGACGCTGCCCAAAGGCGTCGTGCCGGTCGCGTCAATCGCCTGCGCGGCGCGCTTTTTCTCCGAGAACCCGGGTCGCGCGCTTCTCACGACGGGGAGCAAGGAGCTTGCTCCCTACACGCGCGTCGCCGATTTCGCCGAGCGCTTCTTCGTGCGTGTGCTCCCGCTGCCCGGTGCTATAACGAAGTGCATCGACGCGGGGTTCTCGCCGTCGCACGTTATCGGCATGCAGGGGCCCTTCACCCGCGAGCTCAACGAGGCGATGCTTCGGCAGGTGGGCGCCCAGTGGCTTGTGACCAAGGACTCGGGAACCGTAGGCGGCACGGCCGAGAAGCTCGCCGCCGCGCGCGACGCGGGAGCGCGCTGCATCGTGGTCACCCGTCCCGCCGAGGGAGGCGGGGCCCTTTCGCTTCGGGAAGTGGAAGACGTGCTTTTACGGGAGTTCGCGCGCTAGGCGCTCGTCGCGCCTGCGCGCCCTTCCGCCCGCGAGGAGGAGCGCCTCGAGCAAGCTCGAACCGTACAAGCCCGTCATCCGCCAATAGCTCGAGGACGACGCCCGGAACTGGCGCAAGCAGCCCTTCAATAAGTTGCGGTGAAATAGTGTCTGTTTTTGCTGCTAGATAGCATATTTAGTCCCTAATTCACCGCAACTTGTTGGTGGTGGCTTACTGGTAGCGTAGGCACTCCACCGGGTCGAGCTTTGCCGCGCGGCGAGCGGGGTAGTAGCCAAAGATTACGCCGATTCCGACGGAGACGGCGAAGGCCAGCAGCACGGTGGCGATTGAAAAACTCGGTGTGATTTGCCCGCTGGCACCGAGCTCGCCAAGAATCCCGGATCCGGAGGCAAACATCGCGAGGCCCCATGCCAGCAGATAGCCAATCAGGACACCTAGCAGTCCGCCGGTGACGCACAGCGCCGAGGATTCGGCCAAAAACTGCGCGGTGATATCGCGACGACTTGCGCCCAGAGCGCGGCGGATGCCGATCTCGCGGATGCGCTCCGTTACGTTGGTAAGCATCATATTCATAATGCCGATACCGCCGACAAGTAGCGAGATGCTGGCGACAGCAGCCATGATGAGCGAAAACGCGCCCATAAAGGAGTTGAGCGCATCGATGGCGCTTTTCATGGAGGTCGCCGATACACTGTCGTACTCATCATCGTCCGCGATGCCCTTCATCGCGCGCACCTTGGACTCGATGGTCTTGCAGAGCTTATCCATGTCCGTGCCTTCGGCGGCGAGTGCCGTCACGCTGGGGAATGAAGGATTCTCGTTACCAAACAGGCCGGAGATGGTTTCGCGTGGCATATACAGCGTGAACGAGCCCATGGAGTCGCTGCCGCCATCAATCACGCCTACAATCTGCACCTCGCCGTTGGACACCTTGATGGTTTTCCCCAGCGCATCCTGTTCGTTGCCGTAAAGCTGATCGGCGCCGTTGCGGCTGATGAGCGCCACGCGCGAGCCTGATTGGGATTCGGCCTGGGAATAGGTGCGCCCCGCAACGAGCTTGCTGGCCCCCACGGCGTCGAGCATGTCGCTATCGACACCCTGTGCCATGACGGTATAGCTTTTATCGCCGGTCTTATACTCGGTATACGCGCTGTCGACAATGCCGATCTGCTCTATCTGCGGCACCAGTTTTTGAAGCTTCTCGATGTCCGACTCGGTGAGTTCTTGCGACGAATAGATTTGCACCATGCGTGCCGCATTGAGGCCCAGACTGTTGACCAGGCTGTTTTGGATGCCGCCGATGAGCGAAGTCATGGCGATAACCGAGGCGATGCCGATGACAATGCCCAGGATGGTGAGCAGACTGCGCCCCTTGTTGGCCTCGAGCGAGTGAAGGGCTTCCTGGATGAGATCGCGGGCGCTCATGCCATCACTCCTTTCGGCGGGTTGGCGGAGGCGGAAATCATGGGCAGGCTATCTACGGCGCTGCGCAGGGTCCGCGGTGCATGTGGAATATACGCGCCGTCGTGAATGCGACCGTCGCGGATGGTCACGGCACGGTCGGCCTCGGCGGCGATGCCGGGGTCGTGTGTGATAAGCACGATGGTTTTGCCGCGCTCCTGGAGCCTATGGAAGGTCTCCATCACAAGCGCTCCAGTGGCGGAGTCTAGGTTTCCCGTTGGCTCATCGGCCAGGATGATGGGCGGGTCATTGACGAGGGCGCGCGCGATGGCGACACGCTGCATCTGGCCGCCCGAGAGCTCGGATATGCGGTGGTCCCAGTGGTCGACCGGTAGTGTGACGGCCTGCAGCGCGTGCACGGCGCGCATCTCGCGCTGGCTACGGGGCACATTGGTGTAGGCCAGCGGCAGCATGACGTTTTCGATAACCGACAGGCGCGGCAGCAGGTTGAAGCTCTGAAAGACAAAGCCAATGCTCAGGGCGCGGACTTCGGTGAGCTCGTCATCATCGAGCTCGGCCACGTTGAGCCCTTGCAGGTAATAGTCGCCCGCCGTCGGTTTGTCCAGGCAGCCCAGGATGTTCATGAGCGTTGACTTGCCCGAGCCCGAGGGGCCAGTGATAGCGACGAATTCGCCGGGATTTACCGCCAGGCTCACGTTGTGCAGGATGTGGGCGCACCCCGCCTCGCTTTCAAAGATGCGGTGCACGTTGCGGATGTCGATAACGGGACGCATTACATGCCCTCGTCGGCAGACATACTGCCCGAATCCGCGCCGTAGCCGCCGTCAGCCGTTGCGTCCGCTCCGGTGTCCATGACGAGGGTGTCGCCATCGCGCAGCTTGGTAACCGGCACGTTGGGGTTGATCTCGTTGCCCTGGTCGTTGCGCTTGACCTGTGTCTTGCCGACTACGGCTTCGTTGTCGTTTTGCGTCACGACAGTCACCTTCACGCGACGGGTTTGCTTGCCCTCGTCATCGGTCGCCACGTTGACGTAATAGTGTTCGCCGTCTTCGGTCATGAGCGCCATCGTCGGCACCATCACCACGTCGTCGAGCTGCTCGGTCACCACCGATACCTCGGCCGTCATGCCCGGCTTCAGGCGCGCGTCGGGCGCCTCAATGAGAATGTCGACGTTAAAGGTTACGCTGCCGCCGCCACCGTTGGCGGCGTCGGAGTTTGCCACCGACGCGATAGCCGTGACGGTGCCCTGGCTCACGATATCGGGAAACGCAGGATACGTGACGTTGGCGCTCTGCCCAACGGCGATCTTGGCGATGTCCTTTTCGCCTACCTGCACGGTCACCTTCATCTTGGATAGGTCGGCGATTTGCATGCACTGCTTGCCGCCGCTCGTATCGCTTTCGCCCATGATCATGCCGCCTGTTACCGTGGCGCCCACCTTGGCGTTGAGCTCCACGATGCTACCCGAGCTCGGGGCCGTGACCGTACGGCTGGCTGCCTTGGCGTTCGCCTGATCGAGGTTTGCCTGGGCCGATGCGAGGCTGCGCTGCGCGGCCGATACGGCGTTCGTGTCCGCTGATGCGTCGGAGACGCCAGCCGCTGCGGAAGTTCCATCGACGTCCGTTGTTGGGGTGGCCTGCGCGGCAGCTGCGGCTTTCTTCGCGTTAGCGAGGTCTTCTTGAGCGGCAGCAACTGCACGCTGCGCCTCGGCAACGTTGCGATCGAGCTCGTCATTTTTAATGGTCATAAGCACGTCGCCCTCGCTGACGGATTGGCCTGCCTGCACGTTGATCGAATCGACTGTACCGTCGACAGAAGGGGAGACCACCGAGGACGAAATGGGTTTGAGCTGCCCTTTCGCCTCGACCGATGTGGTAAACGTGCCCTCGGTCACCATGTCGGTCACAGGCCCGCTAGCGCCCTGAGGCTGCGCATTGATAACCAGGGTTGCGACAATGGCAATGAGCGCGATGGCACCTACGACGCCGGCGGCAATACCGCGTCGAATCAGCTTTTTGCGTCGACGTTCGGCACGTTTTGCCTTGAGCTTGGCATATGCCTCTTCATCGGAAATCTCGGCCGCATCGTTCGCGCGTTCGTTCTGCTTATCGGCATGTACGTTTGTAATCAGAGGAATCGTTTCGGTGGCACCTTCGGGCGTGTGCTCGGTATCATCCGGGACCGGGGTGATGGTGGGGACATTCGGCATAGCGTCTCCTTTATAGAAAGAACCTCGATAATTATATGCGCCCACCGGTTGGGGCGGGCGCATAGGACGGTTTCTTTCGGAACTGTTAGATTGGTCGCAGCGGTTCCACGTTGTAGGAATGCGCGCGTTGCACTACTAGTGGACAACCACGCACAGGCCGACTTTGATGCAATCGTGCAATGCCTTGGCGTCGGCCAGGCGCAGATTGATGCAGCCGTGGCTACCGCACCACTTATAGGACTCGGCATTATCGAAGCTCTTGTCGTTTTGCCAGGTGGCATCGTGGAAGCCGATCATATTGCCCTCGAACGGCATCCAGTAGCTCACCGGGCTTTCGTATTTGGGCTTACCGGTCTCGGGGTCCTTGGCTCCGATCAGGGTGCTGCCGCCGTCGTTGCTGTTGATCTGCCACACGCCCTCGGGGGTGGCGTCTTCGCCCGGTTTGCCGGAAATAAAGTTGGCCTCCCACACGATATTACCGTTCTCGTCATAGTAGCGCGCGTGCTGCTCGGACAGGTCGACGTCGATATACGCCTTCCAGTCGGGCTCTCCCTTTGCGGTAAAGGTGTCGGCCTTCTGGGAGTACTTGATCTCGATTTCGCCGGTCTGCTTGTTGTTAATGGCGTCCTCGACCTGCTTGGCGAGCGAGCTGCTGTCGATGGACCAACCAAAGTCACCGCCTTCGACGGCGCACTGCTTGCCATCGGCGCGCGTCCACCAGCGAGTGGAGCCCACGGTATTAAAGCCGTTGGCGAGCTCGGCTGCCCAGCTACTGATCTGCGACGTATCGAGCGTGGGGTTGGCCGGATCGGCAAAGCTGATCCACTGCAACACGGAGCTGCCATCAACCTTGCCGGCATCCTCGCCGTTGAGCTTGAGGGTCACGTTGACGCCCAAGAAGTTGTTGGCGGCATCGCATGCGGCCTGAATCTGATCATCTGTCAGCGTTCCATTGAGTGGCTCATAGGCATCGTTGCCGAGCTTGGAAAGATCTACGGTCTCGGCCAGCGAGGCAAGCTCGAGCTCGGCATACTTAATGACATGCTCGCGGTTGAGTTTTTCGTTGGAGCGCGCCTTCTCGACGGTAAACTTGCCGGCCTGCTCGTCATAGGAGCTATTGGCCTCGAACGTGCCCGAACGGCCCTCGTTAAACTCGTCGATGGCGGCGCCCAGATCCTTCTCAAACTTCTTTTGGTCAAAGGTGTCGGAGAGCATGGACAGGTCGACGTCTTGATCAAGATCGACTTCGTTGGAGGTAGCAGTTGTTTTGGTCTTGCCGCTTAAGGATTCCACAAGGCGGACCGGCCATACAAAGGCCTCGTTGTGGCTGATGATCTCTTTTGAGGCAGCTTCGCCGTCGACAATGGGTTCATCGGACTCGGGCTGATAGGACCAGCTAAAGTCATCGCCTGTCACGGTGAGCTTATAGTGCTTCCATGCCGAGTTGACCTTGGTGGCGGCAGACGAAGCGTTGGAGAACGAGACGTCGACGCCGGCGATGGTGGTGTTGGGGTATGCTAGCTGCGAAAACGCTACGATGCCTACGATATAGACAATGACGATAAGACCCAGGACGACAAAGAGCGTCGTCTTTTTGCCTGACTTTTTGTTCTCGGCGGGTTTGCGCGCGGGGCCACGATCGCCCCGAGCGTGCGTGGGGGGCTGCTTGGGCGCATTGCCGTTTGCCCGGCGCTGCTGACGTTGTTGACGCTGCTGTCGCTGTTGGTTCGGGCGTTGGGAAGCGTTTGCTGCACTACGCTGCTGACCGTGGCTCGGCGCGATAGGACGCGGCGACTGAACGCCGCCGGTGTGCCTGCTCGGCTGCTGCGGATCGGGAATCAGTCGAGTTCGATCGTTTTGCGACATCGTATGCATATCCTTCGATTTTCGCCTTGCGGTTCATCGTGTTTTTACTGGGCTTGCATTATAGCGATTGCCCTGCTGTTTGTGGTACGGAAACGGTGGCATTCAAAAGAGGTGGGACATTTGTCCCACCTTTGAGTCGTTCTTTGCCGCTATCCGCACACACCGCATTTTGCACAGGCCGAAAGTGCGGCCGGAGCCTGCGCGATGCCGCCCTTTGCCGTCTCGCGCAGCGTGGCCGGCAACGCGTGGCCCACCGAGAGCATGACATGTGCCATCTGGTCAAACGGCACCAAGCTCTTAATGCCTGCGAGGGCGAGTTGTGCCGAGCTAAAGGCCGCTGCCACGCCAATGGCGTTGCGGTTTTGGCAGGGCACCTCCACGAGGCCACCGACGGGGTCACAAACGAGGCCCAGCAGGTTACTCAGCGCGATGGAACTGGCGTCGAGCGCCTGCTCGGGCGTGCCGCCGAGCATCTGCACCAACGCGGCGGCTGCCATGGCAGCGGCGCTTCCGACCTCGGCTTGGCAGCCGCCCTCGGCGCCGGCAACGCAGGCGCTTGTGGTGAGGTTGAGGCCGATTGCGGCTGCGCAGTAGAGCGCGTCCATGACCTGCTCGTCGTCGAGCTGCAGGCGATCGGCGAGCGCCAGCACGCAGCCGGGCACAACACCCGCGGAGCCTGCCGTGGGGGCGGCGACAATCACGCCCATGGTGGCGGAGCGCTCGAGCACGGCCATGGCGCGGGCCACGGCATCGGTCTGAACGGGGCCCATCAGGCTTGCACTCAAATCGTTGCGGCCGGTGGCTTCGACGAGCTTGGCCTCGCCGCCGATTAGCCCACCGAGCGAGCGCTGCGGATTGGCGAGGGGGGCCGTGGTCTCCTCGCGCATGACGTCGAGCACGCGGCGCATGGCGGCGACGGCGTGGGCCTCGCCGGTCAGACGCGCCTCACGAACGGCCATGACGGCGCCGATGCTGAGCCCCATTTCCTCGCACGCATCGAGCAGCTGCTCGCCGTCGTCGAAGATTTCCTTGGCCGAGACGCCGGGAGAGAGCGACGAGGCAGAACCGGGGAGCTCGATAAAGGTCGCGTAATCGACATTGTCGAGCTTGCGCAGCATGGGGACGACGGTGTCGTCGGGCGCGCCGTCGGTCTCAAAGACGGAGTAGGCCTGGCCGCCCACTTCGGTGCGGTAGGTGCGGCAGAAGGCGATGTTTACGTGGGCGTAGGCGAGCAGGTTGGTGAGCGCGGCGAGCACGCCGGGGACGTCCTTGTGCGCCACGAAGAGCGTGGAATACATGCCCGAGATGTCGACGCCGACGCCGTTAATACGGCTGATGCGCATCTTGCCGCCGCCCAGGCTCTCGCCGCGGACCTGTGCCGTGGCGCCCGTGTCGTCGACCATTTCGATGTCGACGGTGTTGGGGTGGATGGAGGCGTCGTCGCCCTTGATGTCAAAGTGATATTCGAGGCCCTGCTCGCGCGCGAGGTCGAAGGCCTGCTTGATGTTCTCGTCATCGGTGTCGAGGCCCAGTATGCCCGCGACGAGCGCACGGTCTGTGCCGTGGCCGCGGTAGGTGTGGGCGAAGGAGTTCCACAGGCCAAAGGTGACTTTGGTGATGCGGCCTTCCAGCAGGCTGGCGGCAACTTGGGCGCAGCGCAGGGCGCCGGCGGTGTGCGATGAGCTGGGGCCGACCATGACGGGGCCCAAGATCTCGAATGCCGAGGTCGTAGCTAGTGTTTGCGGCTTGCCTGCCATGGATGCTCCTTATCTATCCCGTCGTCCCGAGGGGCGGGGCATACTCTGTCCCGCCGTTCCGAGGGCTTTAGTATTTGGTCGCCTGCTCGGACAGTCCTGCTCCACGGAGGCCACATTAAGTGGCCTCCGGCTCGTGCGGAACTCGCGATCGACCAAATACTAAAGCCCTCGGAACTTAGGATACATGGTTGG
The DNA here is from genome assembly GCA_958427975.1 of uncultured Collinsella sp. Lineage (GTDB taxonomy): Bacteria > Actinomycetota > Coriobacteriia > Coriobacteriales > Coriobacteriaceae > Collinsella. The sequence continues at coordinate 17,202 of CAUAEH010000023.1, forward strand.
AGTCGCTCTGCTGCAAAATTTATCGGCCTGTGATTTATTCCATGTCCCAGGTAGGCTCATCTTCACCACCTTTAAATAAAAAAGAAGTACCGGTTGGGGCCGGTACTTCTTTTGGTGCGTTGTTATTTGGCTGTAGCTTTTCGAGTTAGCTTACAGGCCGCAGGCTGCTTTGAGTTCTTCGACTCGGTCGGTTTTCTCCCAGGTGAAGTCGGGGTCTTCGCGGCCGAAGTGACCGTAGGCTGCCGTCTTTTCGTAGATGGGGCGACGCAGGTCTAGGTCGCGGATGATTGCACCCGGGCGCAGGTCGAAGGTCTTCTCTACGGCCTCAACGATCGTGTCCTCGGCAACCTTGGCGGTTCCGAAGGTGTCGACCATGATTGAAAGGGGCTTGGAAACGCCGATGGCGTAGGCAAGCTCGACTTCGCAGCGGTCGGCCAGACCGGCGGCGACCACGTTCTTGGCGACCCAGCGCGCGGCATACGCGGCGGAGCGGTCGACCTTGGTGCAGTCCTTTCCGCTAAAGGCACCGCCGCCGTGACGACCGTAGCCGCCGTAGGTGTCGACGATGATCTTGCGGCCGGTGAGGCCCGTGTCGCCCATGGGGCCGCCCACGACAAAGCGACCGGTGGGGTTCACGTAGATGTCCGCGTTATCCCACGGCATGTTCTCAGTGGCCATGACCGGAGTGATGACGTGCTCGATGAGGTCGGCCTTGATCTTGCCCATGTCCTCGATCTCGGCAGCGTGCTGCGTGGAGATGACGATGGTCGTGACCTCGACGGGCTTGCCTTCCTCGTAGCGCACGGTGACCTGGGTCTTGCCGTCGGGACGCAGATAGGCGAGGGTACCGTCGTGGCGCACGGCGGCCAGGCGCTCGGCCAGGCGGCTTGCCAGGTAGTGCGGCATGGGCATGAGGGTCTTGGTCTCGTTGGAGGCATATCCGAACATCATGCCCTGGTCGCCGGCACCGATCAGGTCGATCGGGTCGGTGGTAGCGCCGGTCTGAGTCTCGAAGGACTCGTCAACGCCTTGGGCGATATCGGGCGACTGCTCGTGGATGAGGCTCATGACGCCGCAGGTGTCGCAGTCAAAACCGAACTTGGCACGGTTGTAGCCAATGCGGCGGATAACGCCACGGGCGATTTCCTGAACGTCTACGTAGGCCTGGGTGCGAATCTCGCCGGCGACGATGACGGTGCCGGTGGTCACGAGGGTCTCGCAGGCGCAGCGGACGTTTTCCACGTTGGCAGGCACGCCGTTGGGGGCGATGTAGCCCTGCTCCTGGAGCTCTATTTCTTTGGCGAGGATTGCGTCGAGGACGGCGTCGCTGATCTGGTCAGCGATCTTATCGGGATGACCTTCGGTCACCGACTCCGACGTAAAAACAAAGGACCCGTGTTGGGGCGGGATGGAACGAAGTTCTTCTGACATGATTGTCCTTTCAAAAACGTGTCCCGGCGACCGTTACCATTCCGCCGGGCTCTCTATGCAAGGGCACATCATAGCGCGTAAATCAAACATTCACACCCTTTCCGCACCTACTCATTGGGGACAGACATAAATGACCAGCCTTGAACTAAGAACGTCTCCAACGACTGGTCATTTAAGTCTGTCCCCAATGAGTAGGTCGGTGCCCTTTGTGCGGAGGTTGCTTTGATGCTTTATACTGGTGCGGTTAGACATCCATCCTGCAATCGAGGAGATTTCCATGGCATCAGACGTTCGCGTCCGCTTTGCACCCTCACCGACGGGCAAGCTGCACATCGGCGGCGCCCGCACCGCTATCTATAACTGGGCTTTCGCCCGTGCTAACGGCGGCACGTTCATCCTGCGCATCGACGACACCGATCCCACCCGCTCCACCGACGAGAACACGCAGATCATCCTGCGCGCCATGCGTTGGCTGGGCCTGGACTGGGACGAGGGTCCCGAGGTGGGCGGCGATTTTGGCCCCTACGCCCAGACCGAGCGCCTGGACCTGTACAAGCAGGCCGCCCAGGAGCTTTGGGACGAGGGCAAGGCCTATCCCTGCTTCTGCACCAAGGAGCAGCTCGAGGCCGACCGCAAGGCCGCTCAGGAGCGCAAGGACCCCTTCCAGGGCTATCAGCGCCGCTGCCGCGATCTTGATCCCGAGGAGGCACGCCGCCGCATCGAGGCCGGCGAGCCCTACGTCCTGCGCATCAAGGTGCCCGAGGACCGCGGCGACGTCGTCATCCATGACGCCGTCCACGGCGAGGTGACCTTCGACGCCAAGGAGCTCGACGACTTTGTCATCTTCCGCTCTGACGGCACGCCCACGTACAACTTCGCGACCGTCGTCGATGACGCCATGATGAAGATTACCCATGTCATTCGTGGCGACGACCACCTGTCCAACACCCCGCGACAGGTCATGGTCTACGAGGCCCTCGGTGCGCCCGTGCCAACGTTTGCCCATATCTCCATGATCCTGGGTGCCGACGGCAAGAAGCTCTCCAAGCGCCATGGCGCCACCTCGGTGGAGGAGTACCGCGATGCCGGCTACCTGCCCGACGCCTTCGTCAACTACCTGGCGCTGCTCGGTTGGTCGCTCGACGGCGAGACCACGATCATCCCGCGTGATGTCCTAGCCAGCAAGTTCTCACTCGACCGCATTTCCAAGAACCCAGCGACCTTCGACCCCAAGAAGCTCGACTGGGTCAATGCCGAGTACATCAACGGCATGTCCGATGCTCAGTTTGCCGACGAGATCATGGTCCCCGTGCTGCACGAAGCGGGTCTCATCGAGGGCAACGTCGAGTACGGCGAGGACTGGATCGACGCGCTTGCCGTCATCGTCAAGCCGCGCACCAAAATGCCGTCCGACGCCGTGACCGTCGCCGCCCCCATCTTTGCCACGGCCGAGACGCTCGAGTATGACGAGAAGTCCGTCAACAAGGGCCTGGCCAAGGAGGGCATGGGTGCCATTCTGGACGCCGCCAAAGCCGCACTTGAGGGTGTGGGCGAGTGGACGGCCGCCAACATCGACGCCGCGCTTGAGCCGCTGCCCGAGCAGATGGACCTCAAGAAGCGCGTGGTGTTCCAGGCCGTGCGCGTCGCCGTCTGCGGCAACATGGTGAGCCCCCCGCTGGGCGAGACCATGGCTCTCGTCGGCCGCGACGACTGCCTGGCGCGCATCGACCGCGCCCGCACGATGGCGCTGTAGCAGCTGCGTAAACGCATGTATCCGAGCCCCGCTCACCACGAGTGGGGCTCTTGTTTCTGTAGACGTATGGGATAGGAGGTGCTTGCGCCATGGCCGAGCAACTTTCGCTGTTTGGTTCGCCTGAACCCGAGCAGGCTCCTGTGAAGCATGCCCGCACGGTCGAGCAGGCCAAGCACGCGCCTGCTCCCGAGCCCATTGCCGCCTACGCGAGCGTGGTCCTGGACATTCCCACCCGTGCGCTGTCCGAGCCGTTTGCCTATGGCATTCCGCAGTCCTTCGACAACGAGGCCCAGATCGGCTCCACCGTCCTGGTCCACTTTGGCAACCGTGCGGCTGCGGGCTATATCGTCGACATTGTTTCTGAACTGGGCGAGCTGAAAGGCAACAATACCCTCGATCCGGCGCGCATCAATCCCGTCGAGGCGATTCTCAGCAAACCGCTCTTTACCGCCGAGGCTGCCCGCATCGCGCGCTGGATGAGCCGCGAGTATGTTGCGACGCTTTCAGAGTGCCTGCGCCTGTTTTTGCCCCCGGGCGGCAGTCCGCGGGTGGTCAAGGGCGACGACGGCATGTGGACGGTTGAACGTCCCGCCGTCAAGCCTATCCAAAATCGCTGGGTCATGCTCACACCCGAGGGTTTCGACTACACGCCGCCCAAGACCGCGGTCCGTCAGCGTCAGCTCATCGAGGCGCTCCAGTGCGGCCCGGTCACGACGCGCGATCTCAACCTGCTTTACAACAGCATGTCGGCGACCATCAAGGCGCTCGAAAAACGCGGCGTCGTTGTGGTGGAAGAGCGCCGTGCGTGGCGTGGCTGCAGCGAGCGGACCACGCTGTCCTCGGCAAGCGGTAAGGCGCCGGTCTCCCTTACCAACGGCCAGCAGCAGGCACTCGCGCAGATTGAGCGCGCCCGTCTGGACGCTCATGGAGACGTGGTGCTGGTCGACGGCGTCACCGGCTCCGGCAAAACCGAGGTTTACCTTTCGGCGATTGAGCGCGTGCTGGCGGCCGGCCGTTCGGCCTGCGTTCTGGTGCCCGAGATCTCGCTGACGGCTCAGACCGTCGGCCGCTTCCGCTCGCGCTTTGGCGAGACGGTTGCCGTGTTCCACTCGCGCCTTTCGGCTGGCGAGCGCCTGGACCAGTGGGATATGGTCGCCAGTGGTGCGGCCCGCGTGGTTGTCGGCGCCCGCTCGGCGCTCTTTTGTCCTCTCAGCGACTTGGGCCTCATCATCATCGACGAGGAGCACGAGACCAGCTACAAGCAGGGCTCCAGTCCGCGCTACCACGCGCGCGAGGTGGCGGCCGAGATGGCGCGACGCCACCGCTGCCCGCTCGTGTTGGGCTCCGCCACGCCCTCGGCCGAGGCCCTCGATCGCTGTCGCCGTGGCACGTATAACGGTGTCACCTGGACGCGCGTCGTGATGCCCGAGCGCCCGGGACACGCCGTGCTGCCGACAGTCCGCATTGCCGACCTGCGCCGCGAGTTCTCGCACGGCAGCCGCTCTATGTTCTCAAAACCGCTGATGGAAGGCCTGGAGCGTGTGGTCGAGCGCCGCGAGAAGGCCGTGTTGCTGCATAACCGCCGTGGCTTTGCGCCGTTCCTTATGTGCCGCGAGTGCGGCTGCGTTCCCACCTGCAACCACTGCTCCACCGCGCTTACGTATCACGAGCGCACGCACACGCTGCAGTGTCACACATGCGGTTCGTCTTGGCGCGTGCAGCCGTATCCCGCGCCCACGAGCCGTTGCCCCAAATGTGGCAGTCGCTACCTGGCAAAAATGGGCCTGGGTACGCAGCAGATCGAGGACGCACTGCACCAGATGTTGCCCGAGGACGTCGCCATTATTCGTATGGATGCCGATTCCACGCGCGGCAAGGATGCGCACAAAAAGCTGCTTGAGAAGTTCGATGCCGCCGATTGCGCGGTGCTGCTGGGCACCCAAATGATCGCAAAGGGTCTCGATTTTCCCGAGGTCACGCTCGTAGGCGTGGTCAATGCCGACTTCGCCCTCAAGCTGCCCGACTTTCGCGCAGGGGAGCGCGCCTACGATCTGCTGGAGCAGGTTGCGGGCCGCGCCGGCCGCGGCGATCGCCCCGGCGAGGTTATCATCCAGACCTACCTGCCCGAGGACCCGGTCATCCGCGCCGTCGCCGAGCACGACCGCTCGATTTTTACCGACTACGACCTGGACCAGCGCCGCGACGCGCTGTACCCGCCGTTTGTTCGCCTGGTCAACATCTTGGTATGGTCGGCGAACCGAGACGACGCGCAGGACTACATCGGCCGCATCGCGAAGCTCCTCAAGCGCCGCTGGCATGCCGCCGCGCCCGACTTTTTGCGGGCGGGAAGCGCCGTGCCTCAGGTGCTGGGCCCGGCTTCATGTGTAATCGAGAGAGCCAAGGACCGTTACCGCTTCCATCTGCTTGTAAAGTCGCCGGTAGGGTACCATGTCTCTGATGATATCGACGCCTGCCTCAAAGAGGTGGGCTCTGTGCGCGGCGTGAGCGTGAGCGTTGACGTCGACGCCTATGATTTGATGTAACAACCCGAAAGGATGGCCATGGAAGCCAACGGAATCGTACTGTCGCCCGACCCTCGTCTGCGCCAGGAGTGCGCCGTCATCGAGGAGATCACCCCGGCGATCGAGGCGCTTGCCGAGAAGATGAAGAAGATGATGTTCGAGAACGGCGGTTGCGGCCTAGCTGCCCCGCAGATCGGTGAGCTCATCCAGCTCGTCACCATCGACTGCGATTACAGCGACAAAAACGACTACGACCCGTACGTGCTTATCAATCCCGTCATTGTTGAGCAGAGCGACCATCTGGTGCCCTTTAGCGAGGGCTGTCTTTCCATTCCTGGCATTAGCTGCGAGATCGAGCGTCCCGACCATGTCGTCGTCGAGGCGTACGACCTGGATGCCAACCTGATTCGCTATGAGGCCTCGGGCGATCTGTTCTGCGTGTGCCTGCAGCACGAGATCGATCACCTGCACGGCAACACCATGTTTGAGCGATTGAAGCCGATGCAGAGGATCAAGGCAGTCAAGGAGTACCAGGACGCCCTGGCCCGCGGCGCTCGACCGGGCGAGACGGAATAGGTTAATTGTCCGTCCCTGGGATGGGGCCCACACATATCATCCCGTGCTCAAACATTCTCGCTTCGCTGCGAAACTGCGCGCGGGACGATATGTGTGGGCCCCATCCCAGGGACTACGTTGTCGCTCTTCGTTTCGCCCGGGTGCCGTCGGGCCAGGGAGGGGCGTCTTCGCTGATAGTCTTTGTTGAGAGGGAGCTGCTTTTATGGCGGCTCTTTCTTTGGTTTTGGGTATATTTGTTCTTGTTGAATTGTTATTGCGGATGGGCTGGGTACTTGGCTTTCCGCTGCTCTTTGTAGCCGTCTCGGCTTTGGTTGAGGGGAGACGTTCTTTATGCGTATTGTGTTTATGGGTACGCCTGATTTTGCTGTGCCTTCGCTTACTTCGCTTGTTGAGGCTGGCAATGAGATTGCGCTTGTTGTTACTCGTCCTGATGCTGTTCGTGGGCGTGGTAAGAAGCTGGAGCCTTCTCCTGTTAAGGCTAAGGCGCTTGAGCTGGGGTTGCCGGTTGTTGAGGCTAATCGTATGACGGCCGAGGTTGTTGAGGCACTTCAGGCTGCCCAGGCTGACATTTTCTGTGTGGCTGCCTATGGCTGCATTTTGCCTGATGAGGTGCTGCATATGGCGCCGCTCGGCATTGTGAATGTTCATGCTTCCTTGCTGCCTCGTTGGCGTGGGGCTGCTCCTATTCAGCGTGCCATTCTTGCTGGTGATGAGATTGCTGGTGTTTCCATTATGCGTATTGGGCATGGCGTTGATACCGGCGCTTATTGTGCTCAGGCTTCCACGTCGGTTGCCGGTAAGCATGCTGAGGCGCTGACCATGGAGCTTGGTGAGCTTGGCGGCAAACTGCTTGCCGATACGCTTCCCTCGCTTGCCGATGGCTCGGCTGTTTGGACTGAGCAGCATGAGTCGCTTGTGACCCATGCTGCCAAGATTTCCAAACAGGAGATGCGCCTGGATCCGCAGATGGCGGCGCTTGATTGTGTGCGTCATGTGCTGGCCTCATCCGATACCGCGCCTGCTCGTTGCGTGATTGCCGGCAAGACCGTGCGCGTGCTCGATGCCGCGCCGGCTGATGTGTCGCTTGGCGAGGGTCAGGTTCTCATTAAGGCCAAGCGTGTTTACCTTGGTCTTTCCGATGGTGCGGTTGAACTGCTCGAGGTTAAGCCCGATGGCAAGCGTGCCATGGCCGCTTCTGCTTGGGCTGCTGGGCTGCAAGGCGCCGATCTTATCTGGGGTGTTTTGTCGTGAGTAAGCTGTCTCCCGCGCGCAAGCTTGCGCTCGATGTGCTGATGGAGGCCGATCGCCGCGGCATGTATGCGCGCGACGTGCTGTCCTCTCGCGCATCGGCCAAGGCTATTGACCAGCGTGATTCCGCTTTTGCCGCCCGCTTGGCGCTTGGTGTGGCCGCCACGCAGGGTATTTTGGACGAACTGCTCGATCAGTTTCTCGATAAGCCTAAAAAGGTTGCGCCGCGTGTTCGCATGGCGCTTCGTATCTCGGCCTTCGAGATGCTCTATCTGCATACGCCTGGTCGCGTTGCGGTGAGTCAGGGCGTTGAGCTGGTGCGCAGCGGAGCTAAGTCTGCCGCCGGTTTGGCCAATGCCGTGCTGCATAAGGTCGCGGACAACGTTGAGGACTTTGCCACTGCGTCCGATGTAGATGAGTCTGAGCGACGCCTGGTTCGTCTGTCGCGCCTGATGGGTCTGCCGCGTTGGCTGTGCGCTCGTATTATGGCTTCGTTTGACACACCGGAGGGCGCGCTTAGCTTTGCCGGTAATCTGGCCCCCGCGCCGCTGGCCCTGCATGAGAACGCCTTTGCGACCAAGCCCGATCCGTATATCTCGCAGCTCGTCGCGCCTGTCTTCCCGGGCTGCCATGCGCCGGTCGATGCGCAGGTCACCGTTGCGTCGGGCGTGTTTGAGCGTGCTGCCGCGGTAGCATCTGATCTCAACGCACAGCTTATCGCCACGGCAGCCACGCGTCCTGGAAGCTGCCTTGAGATTGGTGCCGGTCGTGGCACCAAGACCTATGTGATGATGTGCCAGGCCAAACGCGCGGGCTATGAGCGTCAGCATACGGCACTTGATCTTCATGACCGCAAGTGCGACCTGAATCTCGCGCGCCTGCATAAGGCCGGTATTCAGGGCGTTCGTACGGTTTCGGGCGATGCTTGCGAGCTTGATGAAGTCCTGACGTCGTTTGATGCCATGCTTGGCAAGCCGGTTAAGTTCGATACAGTCTTTATCGATGCGCCGTGCTCGGGCACCGGCACCATGCGCCGTCATCCCGAGATACCTTGGCGCCTGACTGAAAAGGATGTGACGGTTGAGCTGCCCAAACTGCAGCTGACGATGCTCAAGGAAGCTGCCGCGCGCATGGCTGCCGGCGGCGAGCTGATCTATGCGACGTGCTCGGTCTTCGATGAGGAGAACACGCAGGTGGTGGATGCTTTCCTTGCTTCTCCCGAGGGTGCCGGCTTTAGCGTGGCACCGCTTTCCGAGGCACAGATTCTGCAACTCCCCGAGTTCGATCAAGCCAAGAAACTCGTATCCGTACGCCAGAACGATCGAGGCCTCTTCCAAAGCGTTCCCGTAAACGCCGATTCCTACGACGGCCACTTCTGCGCCCGCCTGATCCGCAAGTAACTACTATGTTGCGGTGAAATAGGGATTGAATAGCGGCATCTACCCGCCAAACAGTCCATATTTCACCGCAACTCATAAGGAAACCTGGGTAGCTAAAGAAATAGCCCCGCGATCGGCGTTGATCGCGGGGCCGCGTTGTTCCTAGCGGCTGTGTGGGCAGTTGGCGCAGCAGCCGCTGGTGGCGCTGGTGCTGGAGCCGCCGCTTCGCTGATCGGTGTTGTAGAAACCGCTGCCCTCAAATTTAATGCCGCTGGCCGAGAACGTCTTGGCCGCCGGGGCACCGCAGCTGGGGCACACGACCTCGGGAGTCTCGGACATGGGATGCTCAACCTCAAACACGTTGCCGCAGCTCGAGCACTTGTAATCGTAGCGCGCCATAATACTTCCTTTTCAGCACAAAGCGGGCAGATTACTCTGCCCGCATAAATTCAAACGTCTGTAACTGTACCCTATATCGGGGGTTTTATCACGCTTCGCCCCAGAATCTATGGTTGTTGCGCAGGAGCTGTGCGGTTTTGTTCTCGGCGGCTGCAATGTCCGCCTCGTCAGCCTGCCAGGTCCAGTTGCCTGTGGCCACGCCCGGAACGTTCATGCGCGCGTCGTCGCCAAGCCCCAGGACATCCTGCAGTGGCATCATCACCAGGGGAGCGTCGCTTGCCAGCGCGTCGCTCATCAGCTTGGCCGCCACCTCAACACCGCTCGGTTCATCGCCGCCCGCAAAGGTACGGGTGCACCAACCGGCCAGCGTCGACGTATCGTGCGTCGAGGTGTACAGAATCTTGCCGGGCGTGGGATGCACACCGTAACGAACGTCGTAGTCGCTAAACTCCAGCACGTCCATGCCGGGGAAACCGCAGGTCGAAGCCATGGCGCGAACACCGGGCGTCAAATAGCCCAGGTCCTCGGCGATAAAGTTGAGCTGACCCAGTTCGTCATAGGCGGTCTGGAACAGGTTTTTGCCCGGGCCCGCCAGCCAGCGGCCGTCGGCGCATGCCTTGCCCGCGGGAATGCTGTAATAGCTGTGGAATCCCAGGAAGTGATCCAGACGCACGCGGTCGTAGAGCGAGAACGCGCGGCGCAGGCGATCCATCCACCAACTATAGCCGTTCTGCTTCATGTGGTCCCAGCGGAACGTCGGGTTGCCCCACATCTGGCCCTCGGGCGCAAAGTTGTCGGGCGGCGCGCCGGAAATCTCAATCGCCTTGCCGGTATCGGACAGCCAGAAGTTCTCGGGTTCGCTCCACGCGTCTGCCGAATCGTCGGACACGTACATAGGAATATCGCCGATAACCTCGATGCCCTTCTTGTGCGCATAGTTCATGAGCTCGCACCAAGCCAGGTCAAAGCGGTACTGCATGTACGCCTGAAGCTCGGCCTCGTTGTGGAAGCGCTTGTCGTCGATCAGATGCTCGTTGTAGCGCGCGACATCTGCCGGCCAATCATGGCGCGACTCGCCCTCAAAGTACTTCTTAACGGCCATGTAGACGCAGTATTTCTCGAGCCAATCGGCATTGCGATGTTTAAACGCGGTGTACAGCGGATCGGCATCCTCGCCTCCGCGGGCCTTCCAGGTCTCAAAGTCGGCTGCCAGCTCCTCTTGGCTTTCGGGCAGCAGGTCAATATTGCCTGCAAAGGCCGAAGGCCCAGCGTAAGGGGAGCGGAAGAAGTCTGTCGGGTTGACAGGCAGAACCTGCCAGTAGCGCATACCCATAGCGGCCAGATGGTCGATAAAGCGACGCGTGGGCGCACCAATCGTACCGGGCTTGCCGTCGTCGGTGGGCACCGAGGTGATATGGCACACGACGCCCGCGCCGTGATCGAGCGGCTCCTGCAGGCGCTGCTCGGCATGGTGATAGATGATCGATGAGCCCAGCGGATACAGATCGAGCGTGACCGTACCGTTGTGGATTTCGCACTCGTGACCGCTGATCACGTCACTCGCACATTCGCCAAGCGCCGGAATCGTCACGCGGTGCGAATTGCGCAGGCTGCGGTTGATGATAACCGTCGCGGACTCGCCATCCTTGCCCGTGCGGTTGTATGCCAGCACCTCGTCGTTGAGTGCGAAGGCCTTGATCTCGCCGTCGATCATAAATGGCAGTGCGCGGCGTACGGCGGAGGCGTTCTTGACAATAGCCAGCGTGTCGAAGTCGTGCAGTTGGTCCTTGGTCGGCAAGGTGCGACGGTTACCCGGATCGGTAAGGCCCTCCAGGCCGTACTCGTCGCCGTAGTAGATCGAAGGCACGCCGGGGAAGGTCATCTGCATGAGCGTGGCAAGCCAAAAACGGCTCTTGGCCAGTCCCATTGCATTCTCGTCCAGGCGCCATTTGCTGCGCTCACACTCGGGCAGCTGCGACTCGTCGGGGCCGCCGCCGAGTACCGAGATGATGCGCGGACGGTCGTGGCTCGAAAGCAGGTTGAGCGCGCAGGACAATGCCTCGCTCGGGTAGTTCTCGCGCAGGGTCTCGATATCCTCGGCTGCCTGGTAGGCGTTCTTGTAGCCCATCAAAAAGCCTATGACCATGTCGCGGAAGGGGTAATCCATAGCAGAGTCCAGCTCGGAACCCTGCAGGTAGCGGCGCAGATGGCCGTAGCTAATCTTGTTGGAGGCGTCTTCCCAGACTTCGCCGAGCAACAGTGCGTCGGGCTTTTCGGCAAGTACGGCCTTCTTGATCTCGGCCAGGAAGTCGTCGGAAAGCTCGTCGGCGACGTCCAGGCGCCAACCATGGGCACCGGCGCGCAGCCATTTGCGGATCACGCCGTCCTTGCCCAGGAGCTTCTCGCGCACTAGCTCGGACTTCTCGTTGATGGCCGGCATGTTGCCCACGCCCCACCAGCAGTCGTACGAGCCGTCCTCGTGGAAGGTGAACGCATCGCGCCACGGCGAATCCTCGCTCTGCCAGGCGCCCACGCCGGGGTAGTTGCCGTAGCGGTTAAAGTAGATCGAGTCATCGCCCGTGTGATTGAAGACGCCGTCCAGGATAATGGAAATACCCAGCTTCTCGGCTGCCTGGCAAAGCTCGGTAAAGTCCTGCTCAGTGCCCAGAATCGGGTCAATCTTGGTGTAGTCGGCCGTGTCGTAGCGGTGGTTGCTCGCGGCTTCAAAGATGGGGTTGAGATAGATGGCCGTAAAGCCCAGCTCTGCGATGCGGGGCAGGTCTTCCTGGATGCCCTTGAGCGAGCCGCCGTAGAAGTCCCAGGTCTTGATTGAGCCGTCCTCGGCGCGCTCGTACACGGGCGGCTCGTTCCAGTCCTCGACCATCCGGCGCTGAATGCCCTTGCGCGGTTTTTCGAGTTGGGCCATTGTGCGCTCGCGCCAATGCTCGTCACGGGCGTAGCGGTCGGGGAAGATTTGGTAGACCATACCGCGCTCGTACCAGGTGGGGCGGTTCTCGCGGTGCTTATAGACGGTAATCTGGAAGGACGGCACCTCGGCGTAGTCGTAGGTTACGCCCTCGCCGCCGGTGCGGCCTTGCGGCGCGCCCAGGCGGACCTCGGGCTGACCTTCGATATTGCATATAAAGCTGTACCACACAAGACACGGTTCATCGCATTTGAGCTCGCCGGTAAAAATGCCGTCGCCTTCGTGCTCCATCGGGATTAGGGTCTCGCCGACTTCATCGACCCAGGTACGCAAGGTGAGTGTTGCCTGGTTGGGATCGGCATCCTCCAAAATCACCGAGAGTGCAACGGAAGTTCCAGTGGTCACAGCGCCAAACGGAGTGCGAAACTGCGGTAGGCGGCTGTTGTGAATCAATCTCATAGTACGGTCCAGTTCTATACAGTCATGGCCAGCGGGCCATGGGCGTAACGCACATTATTTAAGTATATCGTTGTACTTTAGTTGTATAAACTACAGCCGCTCACTATCGGCGAACGGTTGTCCTAGAAAATCGTTTTACCCATCTATAGAACAAGGGGTGTCACGCTGAATGACACCCCTTGTTTATTGAGGATTTGGTTTTGGATCGTCCGGACTAGCGGCGCTTGCGGGTGGCCGTGGCCTTACGGACGGACGTCTTCTTGGACGGGGCCTTTTCCGCTGCCGGAGCGGCGGGGGAGACCGGGGTCTGCTTGGCGGGCGCGGGCTTAGCCTCTGCCTTCGGGGCGGCCTTGACCTCGG
>CAUAEH010000024.1 GCA_958427975.1 uncultured Collinsella sp.
CGAGCGGGGGCTCCTGTCGTTTCCGTGCCCCTGGATTGGGTCATAGTGTCTGACTTATGCTCAACCTGCGGCGCCATTTTGCTTGAAGGCACCTTGCTCGATCTGGCGGGTTTTCGCTGTCGGAAATGATCCGTTGGGGACGGAGGAAAACGGATCATTTTTATCCTGGTGCATTGGTGCAGGGGGCAGGTTTCCTTTGCACTAGTTTCTGTCGAGTCGGTGCTCTTTGCGGGTTGCCCGTATAATGGTTTGCGTATGAACCGCAACCAAGGAGTTCCAGTTTATGGACCAGAGCCTTTTTAAATTCGACCTGATCGCCGAGGATCCGACGACGCATGCGCGTGCTGGCGTGCTGCACACCCCGCACGGCGACATCGAGACGCCGATCTTCATGCCCGTGGGCACCAAGGCAAACGTCAAGGGCATTCCTACCGAGACCGTCAAACAGCTCGGCGCCCAGATCGTGCTTGCCAATACTTATCACCTGTCCATGCGTCCCGGCGAGGACACCATCGCCGAGCTGGGCGGACTGCACAAGTTTATGAACTGGCACGGCCCCATCCTCACCGACTCGGGTGGTTTCCAGGTCTTCAGCCACAACGACGCCGTCAAGCTCACCGACGAAGGCGTGCGCTTTATTGTCAACGATTACGACGGTCGCCACGTGTTCTGGACGCCCGAGGACAACATGGAGATCGCCATGAAGCTCGGCTCCGACATCTGCATGCAGCTGGACCAGTGCCCGGGCTATCCCGCCACGCGCGCCTACGTTGAGCGTGCCGTCGAGCTGTCGAGCATGTGGGCCGAGCGCTGCTATAAGGCCCACACCCGCGATGACCAGGCACTCTTTGGTATTGTCCAGGGCGGCATGCACCTGGACTTGCGCCTGCGCTCGCTGCGCCATCTGGAGGAGTGCGGTGACTTCCCCGGTTACGGCATTGGCGGCTACTCGGTGGGCGAGGACCACGAGACCATGTTCGAGACCCTGGCACCGCTCGTAAGCGAGTACATGCCCAAGCACAAGCCGCGCTACCTGATGGGCGTCGGCAACCCCACCACCCTCGTGCGTGGCGTGGGCGTGGGCATCGACATGTTCGACTGCGTGCTGCCGACGCGCACCGGCCGCATGGGTACGGCGTTCTCCAGTGAAGGTCGCCTTAACTTCCGCAACGCGCGCTTTGCGCACGACGACGGCCCCATCGACCCCACCTGCACCTGCCCGGTGTGCACAGGCGGCTACAGCCGCGCGCTCATTCGCCACATGGTCACGCAGAAGGAGATGCTCGGCGGTATTCTGCTGTCGATGCACAACATCTACTACTTGCTCAACCTTATGCAGCGTGCTCGCCAGGCCATTATCGAGGGCCGTTACGGCGCGTTCGTGAGCGATTGGATGAATAGTCCTGCCGCGGTGGATTACTAAGAGCTACGACCGCTGACCGATGCCTTGCAAGCGCATGATGCATCGTGGGTACCATACCGAATAGTTGATGTTCGGGCGGGTGTTTGGCGCATGGCGTCGACCCCGCCCGTTTTTCTTTTTCTCGATAGGAGTACCCATGATTAAGAACGAGAATGTCGAGGGCGAGCCTTCCTACGACGAGACGTACCGCCGCGGCCCCGTGGTCATGCGCGGCCCGATGATTCCTAAGGACAATACGTACGCTAACCTGCTGGCGCCCGAGGAGTCGACCGACTGGTTGCATGCCGATCCGTGGCGCGTACTGCGCATCCAGGCCGAGTTTGTCGACGGCTTTGGCGCGCTTGCCGAGCTCGGACCTGCGGTGACCATCTTCGGTAGCGCCCGCACGCCCAAGACCGATACGCTCTACAAGGCGGCGCGCACCGTCGGGCGTAAGATTGCCCAGCGCGGCGTGGCGGTTATCACCGGTGGCGGCCCCGGCATCATGGAAGCGGCCAACAAGGGAGCGGCGAGCGTCAACGGCAAGTCAGTTGGTTTGGGCATTGAGCTGCCGCACGAGCAGGGGCTCAACAAATACGTGAACCTCGGTATGGACTTCCGCTACTTCTTTGTGCGCAAGACCATGTTCGTCAAATACAGCTCGGGCGCTATTGTGTTTCCCGGCGGGTTTGGCACGCTCGACGAGATGTTTGAGGTGCTCACGCTGGTGCAAACGCACAAGGTCAAGCGCATGCCGCTTGTGCTGGTAGGCAGCGAGTACTGGCAGGGCCTATTCGACTGGCTTAACGGTCCGGTGATGGACGCCGGTATGATCAGCCCGCTCGATCCGGAGCTGGTGCACATCACCGACGACCTCAACGAGGCCGTCGACATTGCGCTCAGCGGGCTGATGTAGGGCGAGGTGCCTATCGTTGTAGTAATGAGAACGGCAGATTGATGCTATTTAACATCAGTCTGCCATCTAAACTGGGTATACTGATGCAAAAGACGAGGCTAGGAGGTCGCGTATGTCTACTGCAACGGTTAAGCCTACGACGGTTCGCATCGAAGAGGGGCTCAAGGAGCAGGCGACTGAGTTCTTGGATTCGGTCGGCCTCAGCCTCAATTCCTATCTCAATCTTGCCGTTCGGCAGCTTGTAAATCAGCGAAAGATTCCTTTTGAGATTGTAGGAAGGGCGGAGGTGCCCAACGAGGCGACGAGGCGCGCCATGGTGATTGCCGAGGCTCATGAGTTGGGGATTCTGCCAGACGACAGCCCGTCATTCAATAACGCTGATGAGCTTATATCGTTCCTCGATGAGGACTAGCGATGTTTGAGATTAAAGTCGAGGCTCAGTTTAAGGCGGATTACAAACGGACGATGCGTATCCATCCGCAGCTAAAAACCGAGTTTAAGGCGGCAGTCGCAGAGCTTGCAGCTCACGGCTCGCTTCCCGCGGAATATGGCGCCCATGAGCTTTCAAACCCGGGTGGCAATTACAACGGCCACATCGATTTCCATCTATCCGATGGCTTGGTCGATGTGGTCGTTCTGTACTTGCCGCATAAGACGAATCCTGTGCTCCGACTGGTCAGAATGGGCTCGCATGAGGAACTGTTCCAGGGCCCGCAGGGCTGATCGCCGATTTCCAAGTTGCGGTGGAATAGGGATTGATTTGCGGCTGATGAGCCAAAAACAGTCCCTATTCCACCGCAACTGATGTGGGCGTCCCTAGTGAGTTGGCTGGTAGCGGGGGCAGTAGCTGATGGCGATGGCATCGACGCCTACATGGGTGGCGATGGTGCAGCCGATGGGGCCGGTGCCGGCGTCTACATAGACTTGGCCTGCGAGCGCTTGGCTGACGAGTTCCTGCTCCTCGGCGGCGCCGGTCGTGAGCACGCGCACGCTTGAGCCCGGGTGCTCGTCCAAAAATGCGAGGCAATCGGCCATGGTGTTGGCAACGATGCGCTTGGCACCGCGGCCCTTCTTGATGGCCTTGATCTCGCCCGATTTCCACTCCGGCGAAACGGCCAGGCGAATGTTGAGCATTTGCGTGAGCTGGCCGGCGAGCTTGGGCGCGCGGCCGTTCTTAACGAGATTCTCAAGCGTGCGGGGAATCAGCAGCAGGTGGGCGTCGGGCAGCGTCGCGCGAATCTGCGCCTCGGTCTCGTCCAGGCTGCGGCCATCTTCGCGCATGGCCCGCGCGTACTCCACCAGCAGGCCCTCGGCGCCCGAGCCAGTGCGCGAATCGATGCAGCGCACGTCGAGCTCGTGGGTCTCGGCCGTCAGGCTGGCGTTGGCATAGCAGGCGGACCATTCGCTGCACAGCGAGATAAAGATCGCGCTGTCGTGGCCGTCAGCACGCACGCGGTCAAAGAGTGCCTTGAACTCGCCGGCGCTCGGCTGCGAGGTGTGCGGCAGCTGCTCGGAGCCGGCCATGCGCGCGACGTACTCCTGGGCGGTAATCTGTACCTGGTCGAGCAGGTCCTCGCCCTCGATAATCACATGCAGCGGAATCACGTAAATGCCAAGCTCTTGAGCGCGGGCGGGGGAGATGTCCGACGTAGAGTCGGTTATGATGGCAAAAGACATAATTGCACCTTTCGTTGGGGCGCTTGCGCGCCGCCTTCTTAGAGCAAAGTGCGACAAGTATAGTGGAGTTGCTCTACATTGCTAGGTTCAATTGTTGAATAGTCAACAGTTTGAAGTGTCGGTGTGGAAATCATCAACTGGGGAAGAGGAATGCCGATGGAGGCGTTGGAGATATGCAGGCGGCCGGTTGTGCTGTTCGATTTTGACGGCACGGTGGCCGATACGGGCCGGGCGGTGATGACCTCGACGCGCAAGACGTTGGCCGCGCGCGGGTTTTCGGAGGCGCAGATGGGTGACCTGCGCCGCATGATCGGGCCGCCCCTGTGGAAGAGCTTTCACGACTTTTATGGCTTCTCCCGCGAGGAGTCGCTTGTGATGGCTGACGAGTACCGTGCCTTTTTTGATGAGCTGGGACCGGAAGAGTATCCTGTGTTCGACGGAATCCCCGAGCTGCTCGATGGCCTTGTCGCGCAGGGGCATCGCTTGGCCGTGGCAACGTCACGCATGGAGGTGAAGTGTATCGACATGGTGGGAGAGCTGGGACTTTCTCAGTTTGAGGCGGTGGCTGGCATGAATCCGCCGCAGGGGCGCGAGACCAAGGCCGATTCGGTCCGCGATGCCCTGGCAGAGCTCGGTGCGACGGCGGGCGATGCCGTGATGATCGGCGATCGCTTTAACGACGTCGAGGGCGCGCACGCGATGAGCGTGCCGTGCATTGGTATCTATTCGGGCGCGGCGGCGCCGGGCGAGCACGAGGCGGCGGGTGCCGATGCAGTGGTGCACTCGGTGGCCGAGCTTGCTAAACTTTTCGCTATCTAATAGACGTAATGTGAGGGGCGGGCGTACCCGTCGCTCATTGGTAAGGAGGTCGTCCATGAATCAGGTGGAGCAGAGCGTTACCGAGTATGTCGACGAGGTCTGGGAGGATGTCGTCGCCGATATCGAGCAGCTGGTGAGTTATCCGTCCGTAGCCGTTGCTGCCGATGCGGAGCCTAGCGCGCCGTTTGGCCGCCCGGTTCGTGATGCGCTCGATTGCGCGCTCGGCATTGCGCAAAAGCTCGGCTACCAGACGAGCGACGACGAGGGCTATGTGGGCATTGCCGATATCCCGGGTCGCGGCGACAAGCAGCTCGCGACCATCTGCCACGTGGACGTGGTGCCCGCCGGCCCCGGCTGGAACACCGACCCGTTTGCGATGGAGCGTCGCGAGGGCTGGCTGCTCGGCCGTGGCGTGATTGATGACAAGGGTCCGGCGGTGTTGTCGCTCTACGCCGGTGCCTACCTGCTCAAGCACGGCATTGTGCCGCGCTATACCTTCCGCGCGCTGCTGGGCTGCGATGAGGAAGTGGGCATGTCCGACGTTCACCATTATCTGGAAAATCACGCAGACCCCGACTTTTTGTTTACGCCCGATGCCGAGTTCCCGGTCTGCAATGCCGAGAAGGGCCAGTTTGGGGCGACGTTCGTGAGCCCCAAGATCGACGGCGGGCGCATCGTGTCGTGGAGCGGCTCCGAGGCGAGCAATGCCATTCCGTCGCAGTCCATCTGCGAGCTTGCGATTGCCGCCGATGAGTTGCCGGCGCCGGTCGAGAACGCCGATCGTCTGGAGATCACGGCGCTTGATAATGGCCATGCGCAGATTTTCGCCCACGGTATCGGTGGCCATGCTTCGATGCCCGAGGGAACGATCAATGCCGTCGGCCTGATCGTGTCGTATCTGCGCGAGGCCGAGGACGCGTTTGGTGCACGCGACGAGCGCCTGCTGACGCCTGCCGAGCATGAGTTCGTCAAGTTCCTGGCCTTTGTGTATGCGGATGCCTATGGCCGCGGCCTAGGTATCGATGCGACGAGTCCGGCGTTTGGCCCGCTTACCTGCAACGCTGGAGTCATCCGCGTGGCGGATGGCCATATTGAGCAGGTCATCGACGTGCGCTTCCCCGACAGTACGAGTGCCGATACCATCCGCGAGCAGCTCGACCCGCTCGTGGGCCGTTTTGGCGTGACGTGCCAGCTGGGTCGCGCGAAGGTGCCGTTCTCGGTGTCTGCCGACGATCCGGCCGTGAAGGCGCTTATCGATACCTATAACGAGTTCACCGGCAAGCATGCCGAACCCTTTGCCATGGGCGGCGGCACGTACGCGCGCAACTTTGCCCGCGCCGTCTCGTTTGGCCCCGAAGAGACCGGCCTGGAGCTGCCCGCGTGGGGCGGCCAGATGCACGGCCCCAACGAGTGTGCCAGCGAAGAACAGCTCAAGCAGGCGCTCAAGATCTATATTGTTGCGATCCTCCGTTTGAATGAATTAGAGCTTTAAGGTCTCGCGGTTTCCCAATCTAAGTTGCGGTGGAATAGTTCCTAGAATGGGCCATTTGATGGCCAAGCAGGAACTATTTCACCGCAACTTTGTTTTTATTGGTGTAAAAGGCTGGCCATGTTTGGCGGCGGGTTTGTTATTCGTTTGTAAAGCCGAGCCGCGCTTGCGGTAAGGGTCTATCAAATGCCCGTAAGAAACCGCAGTTGGCGCGGACGCTACCCGGTCGGGGCCGTATCTTTCCAAACAGCAAAGCGGGCAGGGTGCCCGCGAGTCGCATGTATGAAAGGAAGATCATGCTCGATCAGGCTTATTCTCGTCGTCAGTTCCTCGGCCTCGCTGGTGGTCTTGCCAGCATCGTCGGTCTCGGTCTCGTTGGTTGCGGCGGCTCCGGCGCATCCGACGCCGCCGACAAGGGTAGCGCCGCTGCTGCCGAGTCCGTCTCCGGCGAGGTGACCTACGACGGCGCCTCCTCGTTCCAGGCTCTCGTCGAGGCCGCTGCCGAGAAGTTCATGGATGCCAACCCGGACGTCTCCGTCTCCGGCTCGGGTAACGGTTCGGGCAAGGGCCTGACCGCTGTTGCCGCCGGCACCGTCACCATCGGCAACTCCGACGTCTTCGCCGAGACCAAACTCGAGGCCGACCAGGTCAAGAAGCTCGTCGACCACGAGGTTGCCGTCGTGGGCATGGGCCCCGTCGTCTCCAAGAACGTGACGGTCGACGACCTGTCCCTCGAGCAGCTCAAGGGCATCTTCTCCGGCCAGATCACCAACTGGAAGGAGGTCGGCGGCGACGACGCCAAGATCGTCGTCCTCAACCGCAAGGCCGGCTCCGGCACTCGCGCCACCTTCGAGGCTGCCGTCTTTGGCGACGAGGCTGTCGACTTTAAGGGCGACGCCGAGCTCGACAAGTCCGGCGACGTCCAGACTCAGATGGGCAGCACCGACAACGCCATCTCCTACCTCGACTTCTCGCACTTCGACGACTCCAAGTTCAACGCCATCAAGGTCGAGGGCGTGGAGCCCAAGAGCAAGAATGTCACCGACGGCTCCTTCAAGATCTGGGCGACCGAGCACATGTACTGTGCAAAGGACGCCGACGAGGCTACCAAGGCCTTCCTGGAGTTCATGCTTTCCGACGACGTCCAGGGCAAGCTCGTCGAGGAGCAGGGCTTCATCCCCGTCTCTGCCATGAAGGTCGTCAAGGACGCCAGCGGCAAGGTCTCCGCTAAATAAGTAGTCGCCCCCGGAAAGGTTTGCAATGGCAAAACAGCTGCCAAAGCGCGACCTTGAGAACGTGGGCCTGTGCGTCACGGGCGCGTGCGTAGCGCTCGTGACGCTTGTCGTTGCCGCGCTCATCTTTATGGTCGCCCAAAAGGGCCTCTCGGCTTTTGTCAAAGACGGCGTCTCGGTCGTCGAGTTTTTCACCGGCACCAAGTGGGACCTGGCCAACACGGCTAAAAACGGCCTGCCCTACACCGGCGCCCTGCCCCTGATCGTCACCTCGTTTGCGGTCATGGTGCTCTCCACGCTCATCGCGTTGCCCATCGCCATCGGCTCTGCCATCTTTGCGGTCGAGATCCAACCAAAATTTGGCTCCAAGATCTTTCAGCCGCTTATTGAGCTTTTGACCGGTATTCCCTCGGTCGTCTTTGGCTTGATCGGCTTTCACGTTGTCGTCGGCCTTATGAAGAGCGTTTTCCACGTGAGTACGGGCCTGGGCATCTTGCCCGGCGCCATCGTGCTGGCCGTCATGATCCTGCCGACGATGACCACCCTTTCGGTCGATGGCCTGCGCGCCGTACCCGACGGCTACCGCCAGGGCTCGCTCGCGCTGGGCTACACCCGTTGGCAGACCATCTGGCACGTGGTGCTCAAGTCCGCCATGCCGTCGCTCATGACCGCGGTTATCTTGGGCATGACCCGCGCCTTTGGCGAGACGCTCGCCGTGCGCATGGTCATCGGCGGCATCGAGGCCATGCCGACGTCGCTGCTGTCGCCGGCTTCGACCATCACCACCACGCTCACCACGTCCATGGCAGTCTATGCCGAGGGCTCGGCCCAAGACGATGTTCTGTGGGCGCTCGGCCTGCTGCTGATGGGCATGAGTCTCATCTTCATCCTGATCATCCACCTTATCGGCCGCAAGGGGGCGAAGGCTCGTGGCTAGCACGCGTATCCACATCGACGAGGCGAGGCTCGGGCGTGTCCAAAAGCAGGACCGCTTCGCCACGGGCGTGTTGACGGCGATCGTCGCCATCGTCATGCTCATCGTCGTCTCCATGGTGGCCTATATCCTGTTCGAGGGCATCTCGACGCTGTTCCAGCCGGGCTTTCTCACGGAGCCGTCGCGCGCCAACGGAACGCAGGGCGGCGTGCTCTACCAGCTGTTCGACTCGTTCTACCTGCTGCTGATCACCCTGATCATCTCGGTGCCCATCAGCCTGGGCGGAGCGGTCTTTTTGGTTGAGTACGCGCCGGACGGACCCATCCGCGACATCGCCTCCACCGCCATCGAGACGTTGTCCTCGCTGCCTTCCATCGTCGTCGGCATGTTCGGTTTTCTGGTGTTCTCGGTGCAGCTGGGCTGGAAGTACTCCATCATCTCCGGCGCCGTCGCGCTCACCATGTTCAACATCCCCATCCTGGTGCGCGTGATCCAGCAGGCGCTCGAGGACGTGCCGCAGGCCCAGCGCGATGCGTGCCTGGCCATGGGCCTCACTCGCTGGGAGGCCACGCTGCACATCCTGATCCCCGAGGCCATGCCTGCCATCGTGACGGGCATCGTGCTTTCGGCCGGTCGCGTGTTTGGCGAGGCCGCAGCACTGCTTTTTACCTCGGGTATGAGCTCGCCGGTTCGCCTGAACTTCTTGAGCTTTAACCTGTCGAGCCCCACCTGCGCTTGGAACGTGTTCCGTCCCGGCGAGTCGCTCGCCGTGCACATCTACAAGATCTATGGCGAGGGCAGCCCCGAGGCCCAGCAGATCGTCTGGGGCACCGCTGCACTGCTGATGATTTGCGTGCTGCTGTTTAACGTAATCGCCCGCATTGTGGGCAAGCAACTGGCAAGGAAGATGACGGCCGAATGAGCGAGATGAATGTAACGCCCGCAACCGAAGCGGCATCGTCCGACACCCGGGACTTCCTGTCGAGCGTGGGGGAGAGCGAGAAGCGCGTGCGCGTGAGCGGCAAGGCCGTGAGCGACGAGGTCGTGCTCTCCACCAAGGACGTCAACGTGTACTATGGCGACCACCATGCACTGCACAATACGTCGCTCGACTTCCACAAGGGCGAGATCACGGCGCTCATTGGGCCTTCGGGCTGCGGTAAGTCGACCTTCTTGCGTAGCCTCAACCTCATGAATCGCGAGATTCGCGGCTGCCGCGTGGAGGGCGAGATCAACTATCGCGGGCGCAACGTGAACACCAAGACCGAAAACACCTACGAGCTGCGCCGTTCCATTGGCATGGTGTTCCAGCAGCCCAACCCGTTCCGCAAGTCCATTCGCGACAACATCACGTTTGCGCCCAAGCGCCACGGCATTACCGACCGTGACGAGCTTGATCGTATGGTCGAGGAGAGCCTGCGCGGTGCAGCGCTGTGGGACGAGGTCAAGGACAAGCTCGACAAGAGCGCCTACGCGCTTTCGGGTGGTCAGCAGCAGCGCCTGTGCATCGCGCGCACGCTGGCGCTCAACCCCGATGTGATCCTGTTTGACGAACCCTGCTCGGCGCTCGACCCCATCTCGACGCTGGCGATCGAGGACCTCATGTCGTCGATTGTTGCCGACCGCGCCATCGTCATCGTGACGCACAACATGGAGCAGGCGTCGCGTGTGTCCAACCGCACGGCGTTCTTCTACATGGGCGATATGGTCGAGTACGACGAGACTGACGAGATTTTCCAACGGCCCAAGGATAAGCGGCTGAATGATTACCTCACCGGCATGTTCTCCTAGTCCGGGACATGCTTGAGGCCCGCGGCGGCCACGGTTGCCGCGGGACTGATTGGAGAGGCGGGTCATCTCTTGTGGGAGATGGCCCGCCTTTTTGTGTCGTGTGCGGCCTGCCTTTTCGCTGCTATCATGGACAACGTTGAATTTCTACGAAGGAGCAGGGCATATGGCGATTCTTTTGGGATGCGATTCCGTCAGCCTAGAGTTTCTCACCAAGCATATTTTCGATAGCGTGACGCTCGGCGTGGGCGAGGGCGACCGCATTGGTATCGTCGGCAAAAACGGCGACGGCAAGTCGACGCTGCTGAGCGTGCTCGCCGGCACGCTGGAGCCCGACGACGGCCGCGTGACGCACCGTCGCGGCACCACGATCGGCCTGCTCGGCCAAAAGGACCAGCTGGTCGATACCGACACCGTGCATCATGCCGTCGTCGGTGACACGCCCGAATACGAGTGGGCCTCGAGTCCGCGTACGCGCCAGATTCTGGCCGGCCTTATTAGCGATGTGCCCTGGGAGGGCACGGTGGGCGAGCTTTCGGGCGGCCAGCGCCGTCGCGTGGACCTCGCGCGCCTGCTGATCGGCGACTACGACGTGCTCATGCTCGACGAGCCCACCAACCACCTGGACATGCGCACCATCAACTGGCTCGCGCGTCACTTAAAGGCCCGCTGGCAGCGCGGTCAGGGCGCCATGCTCGTGGTTACGCACGACCGCTGGTTCTTGGACGAGGTCTGCACCAGCATGTGGGAGGTCCATGACGGCCAGGTCGATCCCTTCGAGGGCGGCTACTCCGCATATATCCTTCAGCGCGTAGAGCGCGACCGCATGGCCGCGGTTACCGAGGAGCGCCGTCGCAACATGGCGCGCAAGGAGCTCGCGTGGCTGAGCCGCGGCGCCCAGGCGCGCTCCACCAAGCCCAAGTTTCGTGTGGATGCCGCTCGCGAGCTCATCGCCGACGTACCGCCCGTACGCGACGAGCTGGAGCTTAAGCGTCTGGCGGTGAGCCGCCTGGGCAAGCAGGTTATCGACGTAGTCGACGTGGATGCCGGCTATGCGGATACCGATGGCGCGCCCAAGCAGGTGCTCTCCGATGTGACCTGGCTCATCGGTGCGGGCGACCGCTATGGCCTTTTGGGCGAGAACGGCGCTGGCAAGTCGACGCTGCTCGATGTGATCCAGGGCAAGATTGAGCCCACGCGCGGCCGCGTGAAGATTGGCCAGACAGTGCGCTTTGGCGTGCTGTCGCAGCAGCTCGAGGAGCTCGAACCCTACATGGGCGACACGATCCGCGAGGTGCTCGGCAACTATAAGAAGTACTACGTCATCGACGGCAAGGAGACCTCGCCCGAGAAGCTCTGCGAGCGTCTGGGCTTTACGACGCAGCAGCTCTGGAGCCGCATCGGCGATCTTTCGGGCGGCCAGCGCCGTCGCCTGTCGCTGTTGCTGACGATTCTGGACGAGCCCAACGTGCTCATCCTGGACGAGCCCGGTAACGACCTGGATACCGACATGCTCGCGATTGTCGAGGACTTGCTCGACGGCTGGCCCGGCACGCTGATCCTGGTGACGCACGACCGCTTCTTGATGGAGCGCGTGACCGACCAGCAGTGGGCGCTGCTCGACGGCCACCTGACGCATATGCCCGGCGGCGTCGACCAGTACCTGCGCCTGTGCAACGCCACCGCCGAGGGCGAGCCCGTGGGTGCGCCGAGCGCCAAGACCGGCACGTTTGACACCGGTGCCGCGGCGGCTGCGGCCGAAAAGCCCAAGTCGAGTGGCCAGCCCAATGGCCTTTCCAACGCCGAGCGCCAGAAGCTCCGCCGCGAGGTGAGCTCGCTCGAGCGCAAGATGGAGACGCAGCGCGCCCGCGTGGAGGAGGCCGAGGCCGCGATGGCCCAGGTCGACCCCACCAACTACACGGCGCTGGGCGAGCAGCAGGCAAAGATCGACGAGGCTCACGCCGCCATGGACGAGCTGGAGATGGCGTGGCTCGAGGCGAGCGAGAAGCTCGAGGGTGAGGAGTAGGCGAGGATGATCAAGGCCGCGTTTTTCGATATCGACGGCACGTTGCTGAGCTTTAAGAACCATCGGATTCCGTCGTCGGCGCAGCAGGTGCTCGACAGTTTTCATGAGCAGGGGATTGCGTGCGTGATTGCCACGGGCCGCCCGACCTACCAGATGCCGGATTGGCTGTTCGACTTGGGTTGGGATGCGTACATTACGCTTTCGGGCCAGCACTGCTTTGATGCCGAGGGCGTCTATCGCAGCTGCCCGATCGATCCGGACGACGTTGCGGTGATTGTGGACCAGGTGGCGCAGGGGCGCTACGACTCGCTGTGCATGCAGGGCGAGAACTCGTTTGTGAACCGCCTGTCCGAGCGCGTGGTGACGGCCGGCAACAACGCGGGGATCGTCTACCACGAGGAGCCGTTTGAGCACGCCTTTGACGCACCGGTCTACCAGTTTTGCGCCTTTGTGGATCCAGCCGACGAGCATATCGTGACTGATGCGGTGTCGCATTCACTCACTACGCGCTGGTGCGACCTGTTCTGCGACATTATTCCTGCTAACGGCGGCAAGGACCTGGGCGTGGCGGCGACGCTGGAGCGCCTGGGTGTCGACGCGAGCGAGGCGATTGCCTTTGGCGATGGCGAAAACGATCTGTCGATGTTTTCCGCCGTGGGCACGAGCGTGGCCATGGGTAACGCGCAGGACACGGTGAAGGCTGCGGCGACCTTTGTGACGACCGCCGTGGACGACGACGGCATCTACAACGCCGCGAAGCACTTTGGACTGTTATAACTGCGGCTCGGCACTTAGGGATGCTCCTTTTCTGCCGGCAGCTGGGGACACTCCTTGCGGGGCGTCCCCATTTTGTTTTCGTCCCGCACGTTTTGTGAAACACGGCTAACTTTTAGGCAAA
Organism: uncultured Collinsella sp.; assembly: GCA_958427975.1. Classification (GTDB taxonomy): domain Bacteria; phylum Actinomycetota; class Coriobacteriia; order Coriobacteriales; family Coriobacteriaceae; genus Collinsella. Next base: position 13,182 of record CAUAEH010000024.1, read on the forward strand.
GTAGTAAGACATGGGCAACTTCTGCGGTAAAGTTAGTCGTGGAAAGTATCCAAAGGCTAACTAGCAATCATCGCGAAAGGCGGCCCATGGCCCTACGTGAATCCGGAGAAGACTATCTCGAATCGATCTACGTTCTGTCGGAACGTCAGGGCATCGTGCGCTCGATCGACGTTGCGGAGTACCTCGGCGTAACCAAGGCGAGTGTTTCCAAGGCCATGGCGACGCTGGAAAGCAACGGCTATGTCGAAATGGGCAAACGAGATGTTCATCTGACAGAGCGCGGTCTGGAGGTCGCGCGCCAAATGTGGGAGCGCCACTGCTTTTTCGTGGGGCTTTTGGAGGATGCAGGCGTATCGGCCGAGGTGGCGTCGCAAGAGGGCTGCCACATGGAGCACTGCCTGAGTGAGGAGAGCTTCGAGAAGCTGAGGACGATGTTGGGCCGGGAAGATGCGGCGGGCGCAACAACGGAAGCCTAATTGGCCCCTAGGAGCGCGGAGTTCGCGCAAAGCGCGAACCAGCGAAAGGGGGATAGGGGATTCGAACAACAACGAGTCCGACGCAGTCCAAAGTGGAGCATTCGGTGCGCGACGCCATTACAGCTGAGCTATCTCTTCGTTCCCAAAGAGGCGCGCTTCCCGCGCCAAAGGCGCGGGACAGCGACCGAGACGAGTGGTCCCACCAACTAAGTCCAACTCAGACAAGGAACCCCGCCAGCAAGCGATGCCCAAGAACCGCCAGCAACGTCATCGCAGGCCGGGACCGGGCTTGGTTTTGAAAACACTCCGCAGCGCGAGGCCCGCCTTTCCGTTGCTCCGCAGGAGCAGGAAAGACGGGCCTCATGCGCGAGGACGTTTTCAAAACCAAGCCCGGTCCCGGCCGGACAGCCCACGAACGCTACAGGTTCTTGACACCCATCGCGCGCATGGCGTTCAGGATGGCGATGATCGCCACGCCTACGTCGCCGAACACGGCAAGCCACATGTTGGCGATGCCCAGCGCTGCCAGCACTAGAATCAGCAGCTTAATGCCCAGCGCAAAGATGATGTTCTGCCAAACAATCGCCATGGTCTTGCGCGCCACGCGGATCGCGCGGGAAATGTTGGACGGCTTGTCGTCCATGAGCACGACATCGGCGGCCTCGATCGCAGCGTCAGAACCCATAGCGCCCATGGCAATGCCCACATCGGCGCGCGTAAGCACGGGCGCATCGTTGATGCCGTCGCCCACAAAGGCGAGCTTGCCCTTGCCACTCTCGGTTGCAAGCAGCGCCTCGACGCGCTCGACCTTATCGCCCGGCAGCAGCTGCGCGTGGAACTCGTCGAGACTGAGTTGCTTGACCACAGACGCCGCAACCTCCTCGCGGTCGCCCGTGAGCATGACGGTGCGCTTGACGCCGGCGGCGTGCAGGTCGCGGATCGTCTGCTCTGCATCGGCCTTTATGGTGTCGGCAATTACAATGTGGCCGGCATAGATGCCATCGACTAGCACGTGGAGGATGGTGCCGACGACCTCGCAATCGGGCGCTTCGACTCCGGCCGCGGCGAGCATCTTTGCGTTGCCAACGACGACGTGCTTGCCGTCGATGGTTGCCGTCACGCCGTGGCCCGCGTCGTTGGCGGAGTTGCTAACGCGCTTGGGGTCGACCTCGCCCTGGTAGGCGACACGTACGGACTGCGCGATGGGGTGATCGGAGAACGACTCAGCAAGGGCTGCGACTTCGAGCAACGACTGCTCGGTATAGCCGGCCTCGGGGTGTACCGCGACCACCGAGAACGTGCCGTTGGTGAGGGTGCCCGTCTTGTCAAAGACGACGGTGTCCACGTCGGCGAGCGTCTCGAGGTAGTTAGAACCCTTGATGAGAACGCCCAGCTTGGACGCGCCGCCGATGCCGCCAAAGAAGCTGAGCGGGACGCTGATCACGAGCGCGCACGGGCAGCTGACGACCAGGAAAGTCAGGCCGCGCAGGATCCAGTCGGACCAGGCGCCGGTGACCAAGCCGCCGCCGAGCGCGAGTACCGCGGCAGCGCCGGTGACGGCGGGCGTGTAGATGCGGGCAAAGCGCGTGATGAAGTTCTCGGTGCGCGCCTTCTTTTCGCTGGCGTTTTCTACGAGCTCCAGGACGCGCGCGACGGTGGACTCGCCAAAGGGCTTGGTGGTGCGCACGTGGATGGGCCCCGTCATGTTGATGCAGCCGCTGATGATATCGTCTCCGGTTTTGGCCGGGCGGGGGACCGACTCACCGGTAAGGGCGGCGGTGTCGAGCTGGGTTTCGCCTTCGACGATGACGCCGTCGATAGGCACGCGCTCGCCGGGCTTGACGACGATGACGGTGCCCACGGCGATGTCATCGGGGAAGACCTGTTCGAGTGAGCCGTCGGGTTGCTCGACGTTGGCGTAGTCGGGCGCGATGTCCATCATGGCGCTGATCGATTTACGGCTCTTGCCCACGGCGTATGCCTGGAACAGCTCGCCGACCTGGTAGAACAGCATGACGGCGGCGCCTTCGGCCATGTGCGGGTCGGTGTCGGGGAAGAGCACCATGGCAAACGCGCCGATGGTCGCGACGGCCATGAGGAAGCTCTCGTCGAACGCCTTGCCGCGGCGGATGTTGTTGTATGCCTTTTGGAGCACGTCGTAGCCGGCAATCAAAAAAGGCACGAGGAACAGTGTGAAGCTGGCGTAGATGTCGCCCGGGGTGCCGAATGCGGCAGTGAGGGTGCCGAGCTCATCGAGGGCGTACACCACCGCAAAAATGCCTAGCGCTACCAGGATACGATTGCGCTTATGCTCAAGGGACTCTTTCTTCTTACGCTTCTTCTTTTTCTTTTTGGGATCGGCGGTGGTCATGACTCGTATCCTCCCATTTGAATGAATGAACACTCGCTCATATAATTTCGCGAGCAAAGGCCGCGGCAAGCGCGGCCTTGCAGGTTGGCGTAAACCCGGGCTAGAGTATGATCTCGCAGTCCGGTTCGGCGTCGGCCGTAAACTCTACAACGCGGTTGAGTACCTCGTCGAACTCGGCGTCATCGGCTTCGAGCGTCAACTTCTGGGTCATAAAGTTGACGGACACGGATTTGACGCCCTCGAGCTTGGCCAGCTCGTCCTGAAGCTCACGCGCGCAGTTGGCGCAGTCGATCTCGTCGAGTTTAAACTGCTTTTTCATGGTGGGTTCCTTTCTCTGTATTTGCGGCTTGGGTGCAGGCCGCGCTGGTACCGTGGTTGGTCGCTATTCGCAGATGTGGCTCATGCCCTGGTTGAGCATGGTGTAGACGTGGTCGTCGGCGAGCGAGTAGAGGATATTGCGCCCGTCGCGCCGGAATTTAACCAGGTGCGACTGCTTGAGTGTGCGCAGCTGGTGCGACACCGCGGACTGCGAGGTTTCGGTCGCTTCGGCGATGTCTGCCACGCAGAGCTCGCGGCCCATGAGGGCATAGAGGATCTTGATGCGCGTGGTGTCGCTGAAGACCTTGAACAGGTCGGCGAGGTCGTAGAGAAGCTCCTCGTCGGGAAGGTCCTCGGGCGAGCAGGTGGTGGGGATCGCGGGCTCGGTGGCCTCGGTGTCGGGTTTCATTTCATCAACGCGGATGCTCATTGCAATATCCTTTCATATGAACATGCGCTCATATAATTTACTTTCGATTATATGAGTGCATGTTCATATGTCAATGACGTTCAGGTAATTCGTTGTACAAAATGATGGGGAATAGTGGACGAGATCCCGGACTGAGCGTTTTTTGATAGTCGATGCCAAGGTGGGCACCCTCGTGCCGTGCAAAAAATGGAGTATTCTGCAACTATAGGGGGTCCGCTAATTTATTGCAGGCCAAACAATGCAGTTCAAGAGTTATCTTAGAGCATTAAACCGATGAGTTCTTCCTCAAATGTTGCCTAACGCTCTCACGCAAGAGTGATTTCGCTTCACATTTGGATCCACTCGAGGGTGATAGACACCCGACCCTGCTGAATACTCGCAATTTTGCACGTCGCTAGGGTACCCACCTTGTTAGCCGGCCTAGTCTCCGGCACCGAAGACCTTGCCCTCGGGCGTGAGACTGCTTGTTTGGACAAATGATGGGCTGTCGGATTCGACAGTCTGCATGTCATCGATTGCCGGAACTTCATTAATTGTCGGGTCATCCAGCGTGATGCCTTCGAGCGTTGCTTTTTCAAGGTCGATTCGTTGACGCTCTTCGGAATCCTGGCGAAGCTGCTTCTGAATTCGCTTTTTCTCTTCTATAAACCTTCTGAGCACAAACTGTCTCAGGTCCTCTTGCATGATTTGAAAGTCTTTTGGCAGACGCGAGGGGCGTACGCCCTCTTTCCGCTGGATTGCTTCCATGACCCTAACAAAAGAGCTGGCATGCATAAAGGAATAACGGCTGACGGTGATGATTCCGTACCCCATGGACGCAAGTGCATTCTTGCGCTCCTCATCGATGGCGCGGTCTTCTTCCGCGTCATGATAAAAACCGTTGTATTCAATGTCTGTGCGAGATTTCTTTAGATACGCATCCATAAAGAACTTTTTGCGTCTCGTGAGATTCTTTGCGGCAGTGGTGACCTGCACCTCGTAATCGGTCTCAATTCCCTTAATACCAAGCCCTCCTTCGCTTTGGGGCAGCGTTAGCATCATGACAAATGCCGTTTCCATGGGAGACCGGCATCCGTCGCGCACACATTGGATCGCCTTTCGGGCAAGGGCCAGACCGTCGCATCTGGTAATGGAATTAAAGAACTGCTTTAACCTCTCGGTCGAGGTGAGCGCGAAACGCTCGGTATAGGAGGTGGAAGAGTCGGTTCCAAGGGAATAAGCGCCGCACAGTTCAAAGTAGTACTCCACTAGTTCGCGAAAAGAAAGATAGGTGGCGGCCTGAAGTGCGCAAAGCTCAACGCCAACAATGAAGATGCCATCTTTGAGCTCTATAAAGCGTGAGTTCGAGAATCGTTTTGAAGAAACGTGGCATTGACAGTTCATTGCATAGCGCGCATTCCTGCGATCAAACACCATCACCTCGAGGGAATCATTTGCGTCGAAGGAAACATCATGTTTGGTGAGCCATTCTGCGGCTGCGTCAAGGAGCGTTCCGGTGGGACATGATCCGTAAATCGCGGCAGGGCTACAGGACTCGATGCCTTTCGCAGACACCGAATACGCGGCCTGGTAGACCGCTTTTGCAGTGGTATGTGACAATACGATACTCATGATATATATCGTGTCAGCTAATGCCGTGTTGACGGCGCTGAGTGGAAAAGCCGTTTTAGAGGTCTAACCAAATGCTGTCCAAAAGCTTGACGCAATTATGGGTTGGTATGCCATAAATAAACGTTTTCGCAGCTCGGCTATAGCATAGAAATACTCAATTGCTGCACATTTGATAGTGATGCATCACCATTCGACAACGAATTACGTGTCGGGAATTGGCCGAAATCGTTCGCAATGAGTGTTCAGAATTTGTGATGGCAAATCTATCTGTGGAACGTAGGGCGGCCCCACTGCGGGGTTTCCCGCTGCGAGACCGCTCGTGATCTACGCCGGGGTTTGTCGCAGGCGTTTCTACTTGGCGAATAGGTTCTTGAGGTTGAACTCGGCCTGAACCGTGCGGAGCATGAGGTCGGTGTCGTCGAGGCCCAGGTGCTGCTCGTTGGCGTCGGCGGCGAGGGTGCCACGGCGGCGCGCCCAGTTCTCGAGCGCGGCGGGCGCGGACTCGCGGGGGAGCGAGCGGACGTCGGCATCCAGGCTGCGGCAGATCTGGCGCGAGTCGATGACGATGATCTTGCCGGCGCGGCGTGCCTCGGCGTAACCGTCCAGGTGGATCTTGAACCAACTGTCTTCGAACGCGGCGTTATGCGCCATGTACGGGTACTTCTTCATAAGTTTGAGCAGCTGCTTTTGCAGCTCTTTGTTCTCGCGGAAGGGCGTTTTGCCGTCGATGTCGTCCCAGGTGATGTGGTGGATATTCGACAGCGGCACATCCTCGCCGCGGTAGATATCGGGCAGGCCGCAGTAGTGTGCCTCGGCGTCGTGCGGGACGGCGTCGCTGGTGAGCTCCATGATCTCCCAGCCCACGTTGATGATGTAGCCGCGCTCGGGTGCACGGCCGGTGGTCTCGATGTCGATGCCGAGCACGGTGCCTTGGATGGGCTTGCGCGCGTAGGCGACGCCGAGCGCGTCGCGGTCGCCGCGGATTTCGCGCATGACGGACGCGGCGGTGCGCTTTTGCATCTTGCCGATGGCGGCGCAGGTGTCGGCATCGGACAGGCCGCGCGAAAGCGTCGCGGGCGTCACGTTGCGCAGGCGTGCCTCGCCAATCTGGTCGCACAGGTCGCGGTTGCGGTCGGCCAGGTCGCGCACGGTGGCAAAGTCGAAGCCGGGGTCGCCCTCGGCGGTAAAGTACTCGGTCTCGAGCACCTTAAGGGCCTCTTCGCCCTTCTGGCGCTCGGACTCCATGGCGCCGTGATCGCCATAGATAAACATGGGGATAAACGGCTGGCGCTCGTATTCGAGTGCTTGCGAAACGTTCATAGACTGCTCCTTGGACGGGCCGCGTCGCGCGGTTCGGTGGCATTGAGTTATGGCGAGATGATAGTTTACCATGGGCAACTATTGGCACCACGTCTAAGTCAACTACAATACCCTAGTTGACCGCTAGGACTTTTACAATGCTGCCGAAAGACACGAAAGGTTCCATCCTTCATGGATTTGCTGATTGATATTTTGCTCGACGCTGGCAGGGACACGCTGTCGCTGGTGCCGTTTTTGTTGGTGACGTATCTGGCCCTCGAGACCCTGGAGCACGTTGCGGGCGACCGCGTTAACGGCGCCATCAAGCGCGCCGGTGCCGCGGGCCCCGTGGTTGGCTCGTTGCTGGGCATGGTGCCGCAGTGCGGCTTTTCGGCAATGGCGGCCACGCTGTACGCCGGTCGCGTCGTGACCTTGGGCACGTTGGTGGCGGTGTTCCTTTCGACCTCCGATGAGATGCTGCCGCTGTTGCTCGCAGAGCAGGTGCCCGTGCAGACTATGGCGATGCTTTTGGCTTCGAAGGCACTGATCGCGCTGGTCACGGGTTTTATCGTGGACGCCGCCATTCGCGGCCTGCGTCGTAACGCTCGCGCACATGCGGCGATTCGCCGTACCGTGCTGGGGACCGCTGCTAATCCGGCTCATGTGAACTGCGCGCACGACGACCACACTGGCGGTGACATCATCGACGAGGTGGCCGAGGCGGGCGTGAGCGCCGACCACATCCATGAGCTGTGCGAGCGCGACCATTGCGGTTGCGATGAAGACGAGGACGAGCACGAACACGGACATGGCCACGATCACGGTCATGAGGACGAGCATGAACACCATGATGGCCACGGTCACTCCCACTCTCACGAGGGCGCGCCCCTCCTGTCGATTATTCGCAGCGCCATCTCGCACACTGTGCAGGTTTCGGTTTTTATTTTCCTGGTGACGCTGGTCCTGGTCGCCGTGCTCGAGACCTTCGGCGAGTCCGCGATCGAGCAGTTCCTGCGTGGCAACGAGACGCTCGCCGTCCTGGGCTCGGCACTCGTCGGCCTGATCCCCAACTGCTCGGCCAGCGTCGTCATCACGCAACTGTACCTGGAAGGCGCGCTGCAGCTGGCCCCGATGCTCGCCGGCACGCTCATCTCTGCCGGTGTGGGCTACCTGGTGCTGTTCCGCACCAACCGCAGCGCCCGCGAAAACGTCCTGTTCCTGATCATGATGTACGTCATCGGTGCCGGCTGGGGCCTCATCCTATCCGCCTTCGGCCTCTAAGTGGGCCTAACAAAACGGGTTTCAAAATAGCCATGCTCGGCGCCTGCACAATGCGGCGACGCATGGCATTTTGAAACCCGTTTTTTGTTGAGCCATGGATTTTGAGCGCTCACACCGCCCAAAGCAAAAAGCAGATTTCCGGACATGTCCCAAAAATCTACCTTGGTTAGCGCAGCAGCTCGGTGAGGTTGCGTTTAAAGCGAGCGCGATCTTCGCTGGTGAAGGCTGCCGGCCCGCGGGTGCGACCGCCAGCGCGACGCACCTTCTTTTCCTCGTGGCGAATAAACAACTGCATGTCGATGGTCGCTTTGTCGTAGACGCGCCCGCGCACGCCGATGGCGGCGGCATCGCGCCCGAGCACCATGCTCGCCAAGCCAATGTCCTGCGTCACGACCACGTCGCCCGCCTGCAGGCGTTCGACAATGGCAAAGTCGGCGCTGTCGGCGCCCACACTCACGTCGAGCGTCGTGACCCAAAAGCCGCGTCGCGCGTGCTCGGCATCGCGCGGGTCGTCGCGGCGAATGTGCCGTTCCAGGTTTTGCGTGCTGTTGCCGGCGATAACAACGGCGACGCCCGCCCGCCGCGCGCAGTCAATCGACTCGCGCGTGACCGGGCAGGCGTCGGCATCAATAAAGAGCGTTCGCGGCATCTAGTGCGCCAGTTTGCCAAATTGAATAGCGCGAACAATCAGCGTAACGCCAAACACCAGCAGCGCGGCGCCGCTAAAGATGACGAGCATCTTGGCCGACCATAGCGGATAGATAAACACGAACATGCCGGCGATGATGGAGAGTGCACCGCTCAGGATAGCGAGGGCGCGGTTGGACGAAAGCTCGGACTCCAGAATGGACATGACACCTTCGACAATCCAGCCAAAGCCGGCCACGATAACCACCATCGTGGTGAGCGTCGCGGTCGAGAAGGCCTGGTTGCGCAGGATTATGACACCGCCCAAGATAATGAGTAGGTTGGAGATGATGCTCGTCACGCGCCAGCCGGTGGGCAGCAGCGGCTCAAAAATGGCAGTGAACAGCCTGATGGCAGCAGTGATTACAAAGTAAAACCCAGGACAGTCGTCAAAAAGACGAGGGACTTGGCGGGTGCAAAAAGCAGCGCGATACCAGCAATGAGCGCTAAGACGCCCGTGATGGCGTAGATCCAGCGTACGGCCTTGACGGCTTTGCCCGCCATGCTTTTCTCGTCAAATCCAAACTGGCTCGATTTTTGGTCATCGTTCTTAAAGATGCCCATAATGTCTCCTTTCCGTGTGGTGCACGTCGCGTTCATTGCTCTCCGTGCGGCGTACGCCAAAAGTGCTGCAACAAGTATCGCCCAAGGGCGCCGATGCATGGGGCGGGAAGGACGAATTGCCGCCCCACATTCCCGAATTGTTACTTTTGTTCCCGCTCCAGTGAGGATTAATCAACAATTGTAGAACATTACGCCGCTGTATGTAATTGCCTAGGTTTTAGGTTAGATTCTCCTAAGAACAATTGCCCGAAATTGGGGGTCCCTATGAACGAAACAGTTCCCGCGGCGCCGGTAAGCGCTGAGTCGATGGCAAAGCAGGGTTGCGAAAAGCTCGGCTTGGACGCGTTTGATGCGTTGGTTCGCCGCGCCCGCACGTGCCGCCGCTTTGACGAGTCCATGCGCGTGCCGCGCGAGTTTTTGCTCGAGCTGGCGGAACTTGCGCACCTGGCTCCCTGTGGTGCCAATGCTCAGCGTCTGCGTTTTCATGTGGTAAGCGGTGCAGAGGACTGCGCGCGTGTATTTGACGAGCTCGCATGGGCCGGCGCACTTAAGGACTGGCCGGGTCCTGCCGAGGGTGAGCGCCCGACCGGCTACATCGCGATTCTTGCTGAGCGCGCCGTTCCGGGCAAGCCCGCCGCTCCCATTACCGATGTCGACACGGGCATTGCCGCGCAGACGATGATGCTCGCCGCCCGCAGCGCCACGCCCGAGGTGGCAGCCTGCATGTTCAAGGCCTTTACGCCCCACGCGATCGATGCCATGGGGCTCGATAACGACAAATATGAGCTCAAGCTGATCATGGCGTTTGGCGTTCCGGCCGAGACACAGGTGATCGATGCGATCGATTCCAACCCCGACGGCTCCATCAATTATTGGCGCGACGAGGCGCGGGTGCACCACGTACCCAAGCGTCCGCTTGCCGACGTGCTGCTGTAGTTGTGCGTCGTTGCGGCGCAATCCGGCGGCAAAATCACCACAAAGACTCCTGTCCCCTTTGTGGTGGTACGAGGGGAGGGCATGTGGCCGATCTGTATTTGGTGCGGCATGGGCAGACTGAGCTCAATGTGCAGAGCATTTTGCAGGGCTGGCACGATTCGCCGCTTACGGCGCGCGGGCGTCAGCAGGCGCTGGCGACGCGCGCGGCGTTTGAGGCGCACGGCGTGGCCTTTGATCATGTGTATTCCTCGCCGTTGGGCCGGGCGCGGCATACGGCCGAGCTTATCGTTGGCGAGGGCCGTTCCATTGAGCTGTTCGATGACCTGCGTGAGTGGCATTTTGGTTCGCTGGAGGGCACATCAAATCGCGAGATGCCGCCGCAGCCCTGGGGCGATTATCCGGTGGCCTTTGGCGGCGAGTCGGAAGTGCAGCTTCAGTCGCGCATGGTCGCGGCGCTGTCCCGCATCATGGCCAGGCCGCAACACGACTGCGTGCTGGCGGTTTCCCACGGCTCAGCCTGCCAGGAGTTTCTTGAGTATGTGACTGGCGAGGGAGAGCTACCCGACAACGGTGCCGTGCTTCATTTTGGCTATTGCGACGGGGCGTTTTCGCTCTTGTGTTGGTAACGAACGAAAGGACCCCTATGAATAAAGACCTGTATCTGGTTCGTCATGGGCAGACAATATTCAACCTTAAGCGCATCATTCAGGGTTGGAGTGACTCGCCGCTCACGCAGCTGGGCTGCGATCAGGCGGCGCGCGCCGGTATGTTTTTGCGCGCACGCGGCATTGAGCCCGATCATGCCTACACCTCCACGCTTCATCGCACCGAGCAGACTATCGCCAACTTGTGGCCGGGCTTGGCGTACGAGCGCCTGGACGGTCTGCGCGAGTGGTTCTTTGGCGACTTTGAGGCCGAGCGCGTGGTGCTCATGCCCGAGCGCCCGTGGCGCGACTTCTATCGCCAGTTTGGCGGCGAGGGCCAGATGCAGGTGCGCGAGCGCATGGTGGCGACGTTGACCGAGCTTATGCAGCGTCCGGACCACGAGTGCGTGCTCGCGGTGAGCCATGGCTCGGCTATCAAGGAGTTTTTGGACCACGTGCGGGGCGCGGCGGCAGACGAGCGCGAACGCGTGCCGGGCAACTGCTCAGTGCTGCATTTTGCGTTTGACGATGCGGCCGATACGTTTGAACTTGTCGAAGTCTTTACGCAGGAGGACTACGCGCGCGAGCTGGGGCTTGAACCGCTCGTGGCTACTGCGGGTCCGCAGCGCGGATAACGCGAGCGTGGCGGCACGGGTCGCCGGCATAACTTCTCGACGCAAAAGGGGCGGAGATGCATGTACCTGCTGCATCTCCGCCCCCTGTTTGTTGGGCTGCCGATTTTTGTGCCGGGCGGTCTGGTCTCGCTAGAACCGCGCGATCTGGTGGGTGAGCAGGCCCATCGGGACCTGCGGCGCGCCGCCGCTGACCTGCGCGGCGGGGAAGAGCACAGCTACGGTAAAGTTGAACGGCTCTTTGCCCGTGTAGGTGCCGGCGGCACGGGCATCGTCGGCCAGGAGCTGTGATGCCCCGACCAGCGCGGCAGCGTAGGCGGGGTCGTCGGCCAGTGCCGGCTCCGGCGCCTGGTCGAGCATGGCACGGATGGCGCCGACGGCGTCCTCGCGCTTGACCTCCCACACGCGGTGCGTAATGCCCGCGGGATCGGTGACGGCATAGAGTGAAGCGCCCTCTTTTGCGGCGCCGAGGATGATATCCATGACGGGCGAGGCTTCGTAGGCAAGTGTTACGGGACGGGGCTGCACCTTGAGCTCGGTGATCGCGCGCGCGGCGGCGAGTGCGTCGACGCTCTCGGCGGCAGCCTCGTCGCTACCCGTCAGCACGTTAACCGGGCAGATCGCCACGACACCCGTCACACGTCCCGGCTCGCCCGAGCATTCGTACACGTAATACGCCGCACCCGGGTCCTTGAGCATCAGACCATCGGCAATGGCTCTGCGCAAAGCATCGTTGCCGCTCAGGACGCTGCCCATTGCAGGCAGCGCCTCGAGCACGCGGTCCTGAGCCGGGCGGATGCAGGGAAACGGAAGTGCTTTCATGGGCGGTCCTAACGCACGATTCGGTTTGTTCGCGGCTTATTATGCCCCAACTTGGCAGCTCTCGTCCCAGAGCACGTTATCGGCGAGCGCGATTAGCACCTGCTGACAACGAACGATATCGGCGTGGGGCACATATTCGTTGGGCTTGTGCGCGAGCGCGAGCGACCCGGGACCGTAGCTCATGCAATTGCGGTTACCTGTCTTGCCGGCAATGACGGCGGTGTCGGTGTAGCCGGTAAAGAAGCCGACGGTCGTGTCCGCGTCCGTCACATCGTCTGCTGCGCACTTGAGTGCAGCTAGAAGGGGAGAGGTCGGATCGCGCTCGATAGCGGGGCGGTCGCCTGTCACGGTATAGCTTCCATGGCAGCCGGGGACCGCGGCTTCGGCACCGGCGATGGCCTGCTCTACCATGCGCGTCGCGGCGGCTGTATCGGTCGGCGGGGTCAGGCGCATATCGACCCAGACCTTGGCATGGTCGGGCACGACATAGGGACGGTAGCCACCTTCGATCTGTCCAAACGTGATGGTCGATGGTCCCAGCTCATCGTGCGCGGGCAGCGCCACAAACGCGCTACGAAGCGAACACACGACCTCGGCCATGGCGGCGACGGCATCCGCGCCCTTCCACGGCTGGCTCGCATGCGCCGTCACGCCAGCCATTTCAATCTCGAACCACGTACGCCCCTTGTGCGCCACCTGGATCTGTCCGTCGGTGGGCTCGGCGTCCAGCACCCATTCGCGCGAACCGACCCAGCCGGCATCGATGGCTGCCTCGGAGCCTCGCATAAAGTCTTCCTCGTCGACCGAGCAGATGAGCGAAAAGCCGCGGCGGGGCAGCGCGCCATCCGCCGCCACGCGCTCGAGCGTGTGAACAAGCGCGGCAATGGCGCAGGCCAGTCCGCCCTTCATGTCGCAGGCGCCACGGCCGTAGAGTTTATCGTCACGCACGATTGCTCCGAGCGGCGTAATGTCCGCGTCCCAGCCATCACCCAATGTGACGGTGTCCATATGGCAGATATAGACCAGCCGTGGCTCGTCGCTCAAACCGGGCACGGTGACCATAAGATCGCGGCGCCCAGGGAGTACTTCGAGCCCTGCAATCTGCACGGCATCGAGTACCGGATGGCTCAGCTGCGCCAACCGTTCCTCAACCAACGCTTTGATATAGCGTTCAATCTTGCCCTCATACGCATCTGGGTCGGAACTGTCGATCCGCACGAGCCCTTGCGTAAGCCGCCAAGCAAAATCTGTATCAACCATAGGCACCTCACAGATAGTTAGGCCAACATACAGATTGTATGCCAAGAAGCGGCTCGGTGCATTTAATGGAGCGCTCACAAAAATGGGGCGCCTCTCGTGCGAAAGGCGCCCCCGCGGGCATTCAATGTCGGTGACGGGCGGGCCACATGGGGAACTGCCCGTCAGATCAGCCGGCGCTACTTGATCACGCGTACGCGATACATCGACGGAATTCGCTTGAGCGCCTCGATGGTGCCGCTGTCCAGGTGCTCGTCGGTGTCGAACATGGTGTAGGCGTTCTCGCCGGCAGACTCGTTGGTCATGCGCTGCACGTTGGCGTTGTCCTTGGCCAGGATGGCTGTGATCTGGCCGATCATGTTGGGCACGTTGGCGTGCAGGCAGGCGATGCGGCTTGCAGCTCGCGCCTTGCCCATGCTGCAGGCAGGGTAGTTGACGCTGTGCGCGATATTGCCGTTCTCCAGGTAATCCTTGAGCTCGCTGATGGCCATATCGGCGCAGTTGGCCTCGGCCTCGCCGGTGCCGGCGCCCGAGTGCGTGGTGATAAACGTGTTGGGCATCTTGACGGTCTTGGGCGTGGCAAAGTCGCAGCTAAACCAGCTCAGCTTGCCCTCGCGTAGGGCAGCGTCGACGGCGTCCTCGTCAATGATGGTTTCGCGCGCGTAGTTGATGAGCACGGCGTCGGGTGCCAGCAGGTTAATCTGTTCGGTGCTGATCATGCCGATGGTGTCGGCCTTGCTGGGCACGTGCACGGTGAGGTAGTCGCAGCCGCGGCACAGATCCTCGAGCGTGCCCACGCGCTGCACCTCGCGGCTCAGCACCCACGCGTGCTCAACAGAAATGAACGGATCGTAGCCGTAGACGTCCATGCCCAGATCGACGCAGGCGTTGGCGACCTTGGAGCCTACGTTGCCCAGACCGATGACGCCGATGCGCTTGCCCTTGAGCTCGCGGCCCACAAAGGCCTTCTTGGCCTTCTCGGCGTCGACCTGGATCTCGGGGTCGTCGGCGTTGTCGCGCACCCAGTTCATCGACTGCACCACGCCACGGCTCGAGAGCACCAGCATGCCCAGGACGAGCTCCTTGACGGCATTGCTGTTTGCGCCGGGGGAGTTAAAGACGACGACGCCCTTCTTGGCGTACTCCTCGACGGGGATGTTGTTGACGCCGGCGCCGCAGCGGGCGATGGCGCGGATGCCCTCGGGCAGCTCGTAGCCGTGCAGGTCGGTCGAGCGCATCAGGATCGCGTCGGCCTCCTCGGCGGTGCTTACAAACTCGTAGCCCTCGCCAAACTCGACTTTGCCGTCCTTGGTGATGTCGTCGATGGTCTTAATCTTGCGCATGGAAAACTCCTTAGCGGATTTGTTTATAACAAGTGGTTTGAAGTGGCTGGTCGGCCCGCTCGTTGCGGGCTAGTTAGATCGCGGACTCAAACTGTGCTGCGCTTCGAAGTCCTTCATGTGCGAGGCCAGTGCCTGCACGTCCTCCATGGTGACGGCGTTGTACACGCTGGCGCGCATTCCGCCCACCAGGCGATGGCCCTTGACGTTTTGAATCTGGTGCTCGTCCGCGCCCGCGACAAAGGCCGCGTCGAGTTCGGCATCGCCGGTACGGAAGGTGACGTTGGCGATGGAGCGACTGTCTGTCTGCGCGGTGCCATGGAACAGCTCGCTGTGCTCGAGCAGGTCGTAGAGCAGGTTGGCCTTGGCCCAGTTGCGCTCGGCCATGGCGGCAAGTCCGCCGGTCTTCTTGACCCAACGAAACACCTTGCCGCACACGTAAATGCCAAAGGTGTTG
>CAUAEH010000025.1 GCA_958427975.1 uncultured Collinsella sp.
ACTTTGGCTGGACGCCCACGCTTACCGAGAACGACTTGGTGGACTTCCTCAAGATTGAGTTTGGCCGCGTGGGGGCCGACACGCATCTGACGCCCCGCGAGGTCATCCGCGACTTTATCGAGCTGCTCGATATCCTGTGTCAAAACCCCGATGCTAACGTGGCCGAGTTGCTACAAAGCGTCGGCGGCGACGCGCTGGCGCCGGCAGCTGCAACAGACGACACCGGCACCGCAGACGACGACCGCAACTTCGCCGAGTTCACCATCTAACCTGCCAAAAAGGGACAGGTTTATTTTGGTAGGTTTTATCTGGGCAAACACCGATGTTGCAAGATATCGAGTCGTTGCCCGTTGCGTTGATTGGCCCGTTGATGAGAGGAGGTCCCATGAACGCTTTTGACCGATATGCCCCGTTTATCCAGGATTTCATTTACTCCCACGATTGGGAGAGCCTGCGCTCCATCCAGGTTGCGGCGGCAGATGCCATCTTTAACACACAAGACAATGTACTCCTGACGGCATCCACGGCATCTGGCAAAACTGAGGCGGCCTTCTTTCCCATCCTGACCGAGTTTTGGGAGAACCCGCCCGCGAGCGTGGGTGCCCTCTACATTGGCCCCCTCAAAGCACTCATCAACGACCAGTTCGTTCGCCTCAACGATCTGTGTGAAGAGGCCGATATCCCCGTCTGGCACTGGCACGGCGATGTCTCGCAGTCGCACAAGGCAAAGCTCATCAAAAAGCCGAGCGGTATCCTACAGATTACGCCCGAATCACTCGAGGCACTCCTGATCCACAAGCACATGGCAATCCCGCGTATGTTCTGCGACCTGCGCTATGTGGTCATCGACGAGGTCCATTCGCTCATGCGCGGTGACCGCGGCGGGCAGACGCTCTGCCTTATCGAGCGTCTATCGCGCATGGCGGGCGTGCGGCCCCGACGCGTCGGCCTTTCCGCTACCATCGGCGACCCCGAGCGCACGGGCGCTTTTCTCTCACAGGGAACGGGACGCGACTGCGTTATCCCCCGTTTTGAGGAGCCGCGCCGCGTGTGGCGTATCTCCATGGAGCACTTCTACAACTCGGGTCCCCAGGCTCAGCAGCGAGGATTCACGAGCACATGTCCGCAGGAAGCTGAGGTGCTCGCGTGCGAGCGCATTGAGGCGGCACCAACCGCGGCACTGCCCGTCAGCACCCAAGACATGCGCCATAGTGGGCAACTCACACAGGAGGAACGCCGCCAACGCCGTGATCAGGCACGGGGCAAGGCTGCCCCCAAGGACCGTCGCACTTCCTCAGCCCCCGAGGGCGAAGTCGACATCCCGCAGGCAACCGAACAGGCACTGCTCAACCCCACCGACACCGCACCCGATAACGCCGACCCCGGCATGGGCTACATCTTTGAACATACCCGCGGCCGCAAGTGCCTGGTCTTTGCCAACTCGCGCGAGGAGGCAGAGGCCGTGTGCTCCATGTTGCGCAGCTACTGTGAAAGCCGGCACGAGCCCGACCGTTTCCTCATCCATCACGGTAATCTTTCGGCATCGTTGCGCGAAACGGCAGAAGAGCTTATGCGCGACGAGGAACAGGCACAGACGACCGTCACCACCTCTACGCTTGAGCTTGGCATCGATATCGGCCGTCTGGAGCGCGCATTCCAGATCGACGCGCCGTTTACCGTCAGCTCCTTTTTGCAGCGTATGGGGCGCACAGGACGCCGCGATCTTCCACCCGAAATGTGGTTCGTCATGCGCGAGGAAGAGCCCGAGCCGCGCACGATGATGCCCGAGACCATTCCTTGGAAGCTCCTGCAGGGCATCGCGCTTGTACAACTCTATCGCGAGGAAAAATGGGTTGAGCCGCCCGAGCTCGATCGGCTCCCCTACAGCCTGCTCTACCACCAGACCATGTCGACGCTTGCCAGCACCGGTGAGCTCACGCCGGCCGAACTTGCCCAGCGCGTGCTCACGCTCAGCTATTTCCACCGCGTCTCGACCGATGACTATCGCGTGTTGCTGCGCCACCTCATCAAGATCGACCATATCCAGGTCACCGAAGGCGGTGGGCTCATCGTGGGCCTCGCGGGCGAGCGCATCATTAACAACTTTAAGTTCTACGCCGTGTTCCAGGAGAACGAGGAGTTTACCGTTCGCAGCGAGTCGGCCGAGTTGGGCACGATCGTCAATCCCCCACCGCCCGGCGAGCGCATCGCCATCGCGGGCCATTGCTGGATCGTCGAGGAAGTGGACTGGAAGCGTCATACCGTCTTTGCCACGCAGGTCAAGGGCCGTGTGCCGGCCTACTTTGGCGACTGCCCCGGTGACATCAACACACATGTACTCGAGCGTATGCGCCAAGCGCTCAACGAGCACGCGGCATATCCGTACCTTATGGGTAACGCGCGGGCCCGTCTGGCGCAGGCTCGTCATACCGCCGAGATTTCGGGCGCGGGAACTAAGCCGCTCATTAACCTGGGTGGTGACACCTGGGTACTCTTCCCCTGGCTGGGCAGCTACGCCTTTTTGGCACTCGAGCGCATGCTCAAGATTAAGTGTGCCGCGGAGCTGGGCCTTCGCGGACTCGACCCATCACGCCCGTACTTTATGCAGTTTAAGATGAAGGCCGACGAGGAGACGTTCTTTGAGGTGCTCGCCGCCGAGGCCGAGAAGGACTTCGATCCCATCGAGCTCGTCTATCCCGGCGAGGTGCCTTATTTCGATCGCTACGACGAGTTTGTTCCCGAAGAGCTCGTGCGCAAGGGCTTTGCCGAAGGCGTGCTCGACATCGAGGGTATGAAGCAGCGCGTCCGCAGCTGGCGCGGCCACGCCTAAGACCAGTCTTTTTGGGACGGGGAGATTTACTTGTCGTGAAGGACGGTGCCAAGGAAGTCGGCGTCGAAGGGCACGGCTTCGGCAAAGGCGTAGTCGCCGTCGCTGGCGACGAGCAGGTAGTTCTCCTCGCCGCCGAACTCCGCATCGCCACATGGGACCACCCAGGCGTGGGCGAATACCTCGACTGCCGTGGCAGCGCAGTCGCGCAGGAACGTCACGTCGCTCCCCTCGTTTGCGCTCACGATATTGGCAACGTAGATACCCCCGGGGTTCAGGCTGCCTCGCACCAAACGCAACGCCTCAACCGTCGCCAGCTTGCGTACGGGCTCGGCACCGCCAAAGCAATCGCTCACGATAACGTCGTAGCGACGATGTCCCACGCTCGTCACGCCCAGGTACGAACGCGCCTCGGCGGTAATCACCCTCAGGCGATCGCCAACCGTACGCTCCAACTCCTCCAAATAGAACCAGCGGCGCGCCAGACGCGTAATCTCGGCATCATATTCAATGACGTCCATACGCAAGCCCTCATGCAACAACAGTGCAAACTTGGGATAGGCAAACCCGCCGCCGCCCAACATGAGCATACGGTCGATACCATGCCCGTAAGCATCACGCATTGCGTCCTCGGCCTCAAACACATCGTCAAATGCACGATAGTACGCAAAGACGGGCTCCGCCCAACGCTCGCCTACATAGCTCGCGCTTTGGTAGACACCGCCCTGCACGAGCACACGGACCTCGTCACCGCCCTCGTCGCGCATGCGCTTTACGCGCGCTAACCCGTTGCGGGTTCGCGCAACCTGCAGACAGGCAGCACGAACAGCGACGGCGGCCGCACCAAGCGCCGCGGCTCCCAGAGCAACGCCGGCAACGACGCCAGCAGAAACACTTGGCTTGTTCATCTAGAGCTCCTTTTGCAGATAGAGTCCGTGGTCATAAAAACCCAAATGGCGATAGTACTCGCGCGTACCGATCGCGCTGATCACGTTGATGTGCGTATACCCCGCGTCTCGAGCAATCTGGCACGCACGCTCTACGAGCACACGCCCCAACCCGTGATGCTGCGCCGCCTGGCCCTGATCGCCCACACGTGCCGCCATGCCATACACGTGCACCTCGCGAATCATCGCCTCCTCCGGCGTCGTCGGCAACTCGTCCGCATGCGTGGTGACAAAGGCGCGATCGGGAAGCGACAGGCGCAAAAAGCCCGCGATCTTGCCCTGCGGCGTCACCCACTGCAAAAAGCGCTCGCGCGTCACCGGCGTCTCGTACGCCACTTCCTCGTCAAGGGTCAGCTCATCCAAGTCGGCACCCGCCGTGCTGATCTCGCGATAGCGAATCTCACGCACCGTCGCACCATCACCCCGAGCAGCCAGGCGGTTCTCAACGAGCTGGCGCAGGTTGGGCTTCTTGTTGCCCACCATAATGTCGTCGGAGCTAAAGTCACGAATCATACGGCTGATGCGACAGAACGCCGGCGTCACCAAGATGTCGTCGGCCAACACATCGAGCAGCTCTTCCTCGGTATAGGGGCGCCACTCGCCGCGCTCATAGCGGCCCACCAGACGCGAGCCCTCGATGAGCGCGCACGGGTAGACCTTGACCTCGTCGGGCATAAAAGCGCCCTCGGTCATAAAGCGCTCGTAGTCGCGCTTGTCCCCCTCGGGCGTAGCGCCCAACAAGTTGAGCATAAAGTGCGCGTGGATCTTAAAGCCAAACAAGCGCGCAAGCGAAAACGCCCGCTCGATCTGCGCCACCGAAATGCGACGCTCGTTGATATCGAGCAAATGTTGGTCGAGACTCTGAATACCCATCTGAATCTTGGTGCAACCCAGGCGGCGGATGAGCGTGAGGGCCTGCGGCGTTACGGCATCGGGGCGCGTCTCGATAACGAGCCCCACCACGCGATGCTTCGCCGTCTCGTTGATGCGCTGCTGACGCTCAAGCTCCTCCATCGTTGCCGTCTGCCACTCGGCAGCCTCGCCCCATGGCGTACCAGGGCCGTACAGACGACGCACCGCGCGGTTATAGCCACCAACGACAGCATCCACACGCCCCTGCTCGTCGGCAACGCCGGCAGCAAGCTCAGCCTCGTCTGTCGCAATGCCGGCAGCCCGATAGCGCTCGCGGCGCTCTGTTACCACCGGCGGCAGGGCATCGGCGGGAGCGTCATCGAGCAGGCGCCCCGCCTCGGCACGACTGATGCCCGGACGCGCCAACATGGGGTTTGCCGCCACGCCGGCGACGGCATCGTCATTGAGCGCACGGAAAAGTTCCGACATAAACCATGTCTGGTACCCTTGCGGATAGTCGCTCCAGGTGCCACCGAGCACGATGAGCTCTATCTTGTCGGTCGCATGCCCCATCTGCGAAAGCGCGGTCAGACGAGCGCTCACCTGCAGATACGGGTCAAAGCAATTTTGCTCTGCACGGGCGCACGCCGGCTCGGCATGCAGATAGCTTTTGGGCATGCGCAGATCGTTGGGGCAAAACAGGCAATCGCCCGAGCACGGCCAGGGCTTGGTGATGACGGTAATGGTCGCCACGCCCGAAGCCGTTCGGCGCGGCTTCATACGCAGCACCTGCAGCAGTTGGCGTTCCAGATCGGAATCGACATTCCACGCAGCCCACCGAGCCGGCTCCTCGCGTTTAACCCGCTGGTAGAACGGCAGCAGACGGCGCTTGGCCAAATCGCGTTTGTCGGCGCCCTCACGGCGCGCCTCGGCATGTATCAGTTTGACGAGTGCTTTGTCGTCCACGGTCTCGCCGCGACGCAGAGCCTCGAGTATGTTCAAGATAATCTGTTCCATGCCCCCATTGTAAAGGCAAAGGCGCCGGAGCCCGTCACGGCTCCGGCGCCTCCATCAAACAGCGCGTCTATATCTTCGCCTAGGCTTTCGTCTGCCTCACTACTCCGAATCAAACGACATGTCGCCCGAACCAACCTCAAAACGATACGTGGCGGACTTATCGCCATTATCGAATTCAAGATTCAAAATGGTCTCGCCGTCGTAGTCAAGCGGAAGGAAATCGCTCTCGAAGTCGCCGCTGCCTAAGGTGAGGCTCGCCTTAAAGCCCGTAGAGTTCGGAACCGTCATCTCCACATCGCCCGAGCCCACACTCACGTCCATCGACTTCGCGGGGGCCTGGTAGAGCTCGAATGTTACATCGCCCGACCCGACCTCTGCACTAAGCGCATCAGTCACGCTGCCCGCAAACTCTACATCTCCCGCACCCAGGAAAAGGTCGAAACCATCACAGATGACACCGGCAATCTGCAAATCACCCGAGCCCACGTGCGCGTTGATCCCCTTCAGATGTTCGGCAACACGGCGCGGCAGCTCAACCGTAACCGAGCGGTCAATTGCCTTACCGTCATCACTTCCAAACTGAGAAACCTTGAGCGTCGAGCCCTCGACGGATGCGATGTTCTGCGTCGCGGCCTTGGAGGCATCCATACCATTGGCAACGCGTCCCCGCTCGATAACGCGAGCCTTGTTGCCATCAACAACCTTGACGTCCACCGTAGCCGCATCGATATCGAAATCGAGGTAGCGAAACTCATCAGCATCAAAGGTCGTACACGAAAGCTGCTGAGGCCGAGCGGAATAGTTACCGCTATCGTTCATAAAATCGTCGTCATCAACCACATCGTCCATACCGGACAAGCCGGGTATAACATCGTCGAGATCCCACGGGCCATCAAAATGAATCAAAGTCCGCGAAACGCCAAAAACAAGCCCGATAATCAGTACAAACGCTCCGATGCCGACGCCCAGGCGCAGCTTGGATTCATGCGAAAGCTTCATCATTCGTCACCTTCTTTGGCACATGGCTCAGCGGTGGCCGCGGTAGCCACGTCAGCATCAGGTTCCGCAGAAGTATCCTTCCCCTGGGCCCTGACCGCCACCGGCGCCGGACCAACCTGAATATCTCCACGCGCCCAATCACCATCGAGCGCACGCGCCACCCAGTGATAGATGGGAATCGTAAAGAAGATCAGCGCGGCAAAGGGGCCGGCACCAAACGGGAACATCAGCAAAAAGAACAGCAGCCAACACACGGCCCAATACGGGAACGACTGGAACGGGCCCTTCACCGGAGTCGAGCCAACTGCGCCGCCACTCGTCGCCTGCGCCGTAGCGGCATTGGCGGCCTGCGCACTCCAGCTTGCCGCTTGCGCCGCCTTGGCGGCGGCGTCACTCGCCTGTGTTGCCGCCTCGGTAGCTCGTGCCGCCGCCTCATGGGTGCGTGCGCGCTCTGCTGCCTCGGCCTCGCGCTGGCGGGCGCGGTCCTCGTTCTCAAACTCGATATCGTCCTCGATCTCATCGCTCGGATTGAGCAGCTCGTCCAGGCTCACGCCATAGAGCTTGGCGAGCGAGATCAGGTTCTCGGTATCGGGCGAGCTCTCCGCGCGCTCCCATTTACTGACCGCCTGGCGCGACAGTCCCAGCTTTCGTGCCAGCCCTTCTTGGCTAAAGCCTTTGCTGCGGCGAAGGTCGGCGAGCCGCTGCGCAGTTTCTACATTCATGGTTCCTCCTATGTGATGCCAGCCGTGCCGCCGGACCGTTTTTGTTCTTAAGGCGCCTTGCACAGTTAAAAATGTATCCGCCACCGCCAAAAGCATGCTACCTATTCTAGTGAGATTTTTGACAACCGGCGGTTGCGGGTGCATATGAGCTGCGGAAATGTGTCCAAACAAAGCAATGACCCGTAGCTTGGTTGTCCCCGTTGCGGCGTTAACGGTAGTATGGTCGTACTGTTTATTCCGCACCGCCAACGGAGGGAGTTCCGCGCCGTGAACCGCGATTTCGCCTCATCGCTCATCCAGCTCAACAACACGTTCTATCGCGAGCACTCCGCCTCCTTCTCCGATACGCGACAGGCCCCGTGGCCCGGCTGGGTGCGCACCATGGATATCGCGCTCGGGCAGCTCGACGTCGCCACGATCGAGCATCCCGTCCGCGTCTTCGACCTCGCCTGCGGCAACATGCGATTCGAGAACTTTGCCGCCGGCGGCGCACTTGCCGCCAAGGGCGTCGACGGCGCAAACCCCTCGGCAGATGCCAGCTGCCCGTTTGAGTTCTATGGCGTCGACTCGTGCCAAGACCTGGCCATCGATGCACGCGGTCACGCCCTGCGCATTCCCAACCTGCACTTCCAGGAACTCGATGTGCTCGACGCCCTTATGAAGCTCAACCCCGCCGAGACGCCCGACGTGCTTTTCGACGCCCCGCTCGCCGACATCTCGGTCTGCTTTGGCTTTATGCACCACGTGCCGTCGTGCGAGTATCGCGTACGCGTGCTCGACGCCCTGGTGCGTCAGACGCGCCCAGGTGGCATCATCGCCATCAGCTTTTGGGAGTTTATGAACGACGAGCGCATGGCGCGCAAGGCCGTTCGTGCCGAGGCCCGCGCCGAGCTCACCCCGCCGTTTGAGGGTTACGATTCGGCGCAGTTTGAAGCCGGCGACCACCTCATCGGCTGGCAAAACGACCGCCACGCCTACCGCTATTGCCATCACTTTGACGATCAGCAGATCACCGACCTGGTGCGCGGCGTCCGCACGTTCTACAAGAGCGGCGAGGTCCCCGTGCGCGAGCTTGAGCGTTTCCATGCTGACGGTCGCAGCGGCGAGCTCAACCGCTATGTGATTCTCAAGCGCCTGTAGGTATCGGCGACTCGCCGCCGAACCGCACCGCATCTTTCGGGCAAACTATGCCCACCCCTTTTTTCAACCCATTGACGGAACGCGCAGCTACGCGTTCCATATTTATGACCAAGGAGCCTCATGGGAGCCGTCCACGTTCGCACGCCTAAGAACTTTGTGCTCGAGGAGCGCCTGGAGCGCTACGCCGATGCGATTGAGACGAACCCCGAGGCTTATGCCGGAGATTGGCGCAAGGCCTGTGCGCCCGCAGACGGCAAGCCCTTCGAACACCTTCACCTGGATCTTGGCTGTGGCAAGGGAACGTACCTTGTAGAGCGCGCAGCCCACGAGCCAAACACGCTCTTTATCGGCATGGACCAGGAGCCCATCTGCATCGCCTATGCCGCACAGAAAATCTGCGAGCAGAAGCTGTCCAACGCGCTCGTCCTGCCCCGAGGTGCCGCATCGCTGCCGCAGCTGTTTGCCGCAGGCGAGCTCGATGCCATCACCATTAACTTTCCCACGCCACAGCCCAAGGCCAAGTACGCCAAAAAACGACTCGTCCATGTCGACCATCTGATGCTCTACCGCTCGCTCTTTGCAGCCGGCGCTACCGTCACGCTGCGAACCGATAGCAAGCCATTGCGCGACTACGCCCTGGGGCAGTTTGCCGCGGCCGGCTACGACACGCTTTGGGTTAGTGACGACGTCCGCCGCGACCATCCCGAGCACCCCGAGACCGAATATGAATGCCGCACGCGCGAGATGGGTGCCGCCGTCTATGGCATTTGCGCCACACCCGGCGAGAAGCCTACCGAAGAGCAACTCGCAGCAGGCCGAGCGCAGGAGCAAAGCCTTGCCTGCTACCTGCCCGATAACCTCGATGAGCTCACCTATGTACCTCTGGGCATGGAAGAGGCCGTCGAGAACTTTAGAAACCGCGCCCGCAAAGGCAAGAAGCGCCTGCCGCAGGAGTCCTAGGGGCTTCTGATGGTCGCGACGTCGGCAAACAAGCGCAAAGAGGCGCCGGCAAACGGCCCTCAAACCTAAGTGAGTAGACTTTTTTGCAATAGCCAAGCACAACCCGAATAACGAAAACTAAAACCGCAGGTAGAGCCCTTGCACAAAAGCCATGTGCTCGCGATATTGCAAAAAGTCTACTCACTTAGCTGGCAGCTGCACCAAACGGCTGGGCAGAACGCCCATTTCCTGCATTTTCTCGCGCGCTGGCACCCCGCGCCGCCGCTACGCCATAATAGTTGGCGGACAAACGCGAGAGAAAGCAAACCACATGGCACAGACCACGACAGATACTTCCGCCAGCACCGTTTCCGGCGCCGGCGCCGCCAGCTCATTCTCGGGCGGCACGGGAACCGAAGCCGAGTTTGGCTCGCTCGGTGCGCTCTCCCCCGCCTGGTGGGAGCCCGAGGATGGTAGCGAGCCCGAGCCATGGCTCACGCCCGATCAGGCCTTCGAACGTTTCTTTGAATGGACGAGCGATCGCGGTATTGAGCTGTGGGACCACCAGGAAGAGGCCCTCATGGATCTAGCCGCCGGTGACCATGTCATTTTGGGAACACCGACCGGATCGGGTAAATCGCTCGTCGCGCTGGGAATGCTCTTTATGGGCATGGCGCAGGGCAAACGCTGCTACTACACGGCTCCTATCAAGGCTCTGGTCAGTGAGAAGTTTTTCGACCTTGTGCAGGTGCTCGGCCGCGATAACGTCGGCATGATCACCGGCGACACGCACATCAACACCAAGGCGCCCGTCATCTGCTGCACGGCAGAAATCCTTGCCAACGACGCACTGCGCGAGGGCGAAGATGCCGATGTTGGCTGCGTCGCCATGGACGAGTTCCACTACTTTGCCGACCCCGATCGCGGTTGGGCCTGGCAGGTGCCACTGCTCGCCCTGCCTCACACGCAATTCATGCTCATGAGCGCCACGCTCGGCGATGTCACCGCGATCGCCGCCTCGCTCGAGGAACACACCGGCGCTACCTGCGACTTGATTGTCGATGCCCCACGCCCCGTGCCGCTGAGCTACGACTATGTGACGACCTCCCTCGAGGGCACGGTCGAGCTCGCCATGCGCCGCGGCGAGGCCCCGCTCTATATCGTGCACTTTAGCCAGGATGCCGCCCTTGCGACGGCGCAGTCGCTCGCCAATTTTGGCATCGCCAGCAAGGAGCAGCGCGAGGCCATTAAGGAAGCGGCAAAGGGAACGAGCTTCTCGACGGCCTTTGGCAAGATCCTCAAGCGCTTGCTCGGCTGTGGCGTCGGCGTGCACCATGCCGGCATGTTGCCGCGCTATCGCCTGCTGGTGGAGCGCCTGGCGCAGCAGGGCCTGCTGCCCGTCATCTGCGGCACCGATACGCTCGGCGTCGGCATCAACGTACCCATCCACACCGTGGTACTCACCGCGCTCACCAAGTTCGACGGCTACAAGATGCGTCGCCTGCGCGCCCGCGAGTTCCATCAGATTGCCGGTCGCGCCGGCCGCTCGGGCTTCGATACCGAGGGCATGGTCATCGCCGAGGCCCCGGAGCACGAGATCGAGAACGCCAAACTCATGGCCAAGGCGGGCAACGACCCCAAGAAGCTCCGCAAGATTAAAAAGAAGAAGGCCCCCGAGGGCTTTGTCACCTGGAACAAGCAGACCTTTGAGCGCCTGATCGAGACGCAGCCCGAAACGCTCAAGCCGCGCCTGCGCATCACGCACTCCATGGTGATTAGCGTGGTCGAGCAGGGCGGCGATGCCCGAGCCCGCGTACACGACCTCATCGAGACGAGCTTGCAGACCCCCGAGGAAAAGGCCAAGCTCGAGGTTCGCGCCGACGAAATCTTCGCCACGCTCATCGATTCCGGCGTCGTCGTTCGCACCGAGGTGCCGCCCGCGCCCGACGCCCCGACTGACGCCGCGCCAGACATCGACTATGCACTGACGGTCGATCTGCCCGAGGACTTTGCGCTCGACCAGCCGCTCTCGCCGTTTTTGCTTGCCGCGCTGGAGCTGCTCGACCCCGAGAGTGAGACCTATACCATGGATCTGATCTCGATGGTCGAGGCAACGCTCGAGGACCCCAAGCAGGTATTGCGCGCGCAGGAGCGCGCCGCGCGCGACCGCGCGATGGCCGAAATGAAGGCTGACAGCGTCGAATATGAGGAACGTCTGGAGCGCATCCAGGATGTCACCTACGAAAAGCCGCTCGAGGACTTGCTCGATGCCGCCTTCGACAAGTACTGCCAAGAAGTACCTTGGGCCAACGACTACCAGCTCTCGCCCAAGAGCGTCCTGCGCGACATGCTGGAGAGCGCGAGCGACTTTAAGGGCTATATCCAAAAGCTCGGCATCGCCCGCTCCGAGGGCATTTTGCTGCGTTACCTGGCAGAGGCCTACCGTTCACTCGACCGCACCGTGCCCATCGAGAAGCGCGACGAGCGCCTGCGCGACATTATCTCGTGGCTGGGCTTTGTGGTGCGCTCGGTGGACTCGAGCCTGGTGGATGAGTGGGAGAACGCCGGCAACCCGGCAGCCCTCGATGCTGCGCCGCCGCAGGGCATCGACGAGGTCGTGGCGGACCGTCGCGGCTGCACGCTATTGGTGCGCAACGCGCTCTTCCGCCGCGTGACCCTTGCCGCCCGCGAGCACGTTCGCGACCTGGGCGAGCTCGACGACGACTGGGGCATGAGCGAGATCCGCTGGCAAAAAGCACTCGACGCTTACCACGAGCAGCACGAGGAAATCCTCACCGACGGAGATGCCCGCAGCGCCGCGATGTTTTCCATTGACGAGTCCGACGAGAAGACCGCGCACGTATGGCACGTGCACCAGATCTTTGCCGACGAGGATGGCGACCACGATTTTGGCATCATGGGCGATGTCGATCTGGACGCCACACAAGACGGCGGCGAGGTCATCTTCAAAAACTACCGCGTCGGCTTTATCGAGGACCTGCTCGAGGACTAGCCGAACATACTGGAACGAAACGAAGCGGGGTCGCTGGCAACATCGCCAGCGGCCCCGCTTTTTGCGCGATACGCTATCCCCTACTCGGTATCCTCGACCTCATACGAATCCGCCTCGGCTGGCTCATCGTTTGTCTCTGTCGCAGCCCCGCGCGCCTCGTCAAACGCGGCCTTCATGGTCTTGTTGCCCCACGTGAGCTTGCGAATGGTAAGATCGTCGGCCTTCTTGTTGGCCAGGCGCAGATTGTTCTCGGAGGACAGCAACGCCTCCTTGGTTTTCTGCAGATGGCTAATCGTCTTGTCGATCTCATCAATCGCCGTTTGGAACTTGCGGCTCGCGATCTCGTAGTTGCGACCGAAATCATTCTTGAACTTTTCCATCTTGGCTTCGAAGTTCGTGACGTCGATATTCTGCTGTTTGTACTCCGCCAGTTCCTGCTTATAGCGCAGCGAACCCATGGCGGCGTTGCGAAGAAGCGTGATCATGGGAATAAAGAACTGTGGGCGAATCACGTACATCTTCTCGTAGCGATAGCTCACGTCCACGATGCCGGCGTTGTAAAGCTCGCTCTCGGGTTCGAGCAACGTGCAGAGCACCGCGTACTCGCAGCCCTTTTGGCGGCGATCGTGGTCGAGTTTCTTAAAGAAGTCCTCGTTCTTGTGCTTGGTCGCGGTCTCATCGTTCTCGTTTTTCATCTCGAACATAATCGAAATGACCTCGTTACCGCTTGCGTCGCACTCGCGGAAGATAAAGTCGCCCTTGGTGCCCTCGGACGCATCGTTATCCTTCTCGAAGTACGCGTTAGGAAACGCCGTCATGCGCAGACGGTTAAACTCGGTCTCGCAGTGCTGCTCGAGCGACTCGCCCACCATCTTGGTGGACAGGCGGACCTTCATGTCCTTAAGGCGCTCAATCTCTTCATCCTTGTAGCGAATCAGGTCATCGCTCGCGCGCTTGGCCTGCGCAAGCTCGAGCTCGTGTGCCGCCTTGGCTTGCTCCTCGCGAGAATCGCGCACCGCCAGCTCGCTCGTCAGCTTGGCACGTGCCTCATCGCGCTCTCGTTCCGCCGCGGCGACCGCCTCTGACAGGTTCATTTTTGCCATCAGTTCCTGCTCGCGCAGCTGGGCACGCAGGCCCTCGGCCTCTTGCTCGGACTGAGCCTTTGCGGCGGAAAACTTCTCTTGCACCTTCGCGCGATAGTCAGCAAGCGCGCGCTCGGCCTCGCTGCGAGCGGCATCGAGCTCACGCTGCGACTCTGTCGCGGCAGCGGCAAGCGCCATCTCCTGGGCCTTGTCCGCCGCGGCAAGCCTGGCCTGCAGCTCGGCAATCTGAGCGTCGCGTGCAGCTAAATCGTTTTGAGCAGCGTTGCGCGCCGCCGACTCGGCAAGCTTTGCTTCGTCATCTTTGCGCCCAAGCTGCGCACGCAGGCTATCAATCTCACGCTGGAGTTCGGCATTCTCTTTTTGAGCATTGGCTCGTGCCTCAACCGCCGCGCGCCGGCTTGCACTCTCGCGCTCTGCGGCAGCGCCCTCGAGCTTAGCGCGCAGCTCGGCAAGCTCAGCATCGCGCTTGGCAACCTCTTGCGCCAGTTTCTGATCCGCAGTGTTCTTCTGCTCGACAAGCTGGGCATTGCGCTGAGACTCTGCCTGTTGCAAGGCAGCCGTCGAACGCGAGCGCTCAAGCTCCAGCGCCTGCTCACCCTCACGCTGGACTGCCTTCACACGCTCATCCAGGTCGCGCGAGAACTCGGCATCGCGCACCTGCTTGACAATATCCGCATAGCCAGACGCATCGACCTTAAAGACTTCGCCACAATGCGGGCACTTGATCTCATTCATAGCAGCTCCTCGATGGACGCAAATTTCAACCGCCTACACTCTACCGCGCCGCACGGACAAAAAAGGCGCCGCCGCCATAATGGCAACGGCGCCAGAACCACCACAAAGGCGCACTGTGTCCCCTTTGTGGTGGTTTGTGTGGTGGTTCGAGCATTACAGTCCAAAGAAGCCCAGGATTTGATCCCGACTTACGGGCTTGTACTTGTTGGCATCGAGACCGACATCGTAGCGAAAGATAGGGCGTTCGCGGTCGCGGTTGCGCACGTTGGTGCGGTCTCCTCTGCTGTGGATATGCCCGTGTAGCATGATGGCGCCACGCGCCTTACCATTCCAGCTGAGCATGGGGTAATGGCTCATCACCAGACGATGGCCCTTGGCATAGCCGGGAGCAATCTCCAGGTAATCGCGCACGTCTTCCCAAATCTGCGGGGTGTCGGGATCTTCCCAGTCGCCGTCATGGTTACCGCGGATGAGCGTCACATTCTTGCATTCGATACGCTCGCGCAGGCGCGCCGCCTCCGCCATGGGCAAGCGATACGTAAAGTCTCCCAGGATATAGAGGCGGTCGTCCGCAGCCACGCACTCATTGATGGCATCGATGACCTTGCGGTTCATCTCCTCGACCGAATCAAACGGCCGATCCATGTCGTGCAAGATATTCGTATCGCCCAGGTGCAGGTCGGCGGTAAACCACATCATCGTCTGTGTCCTCATTTCGCAACGCGTCTAACACGTGCCTAGTATACAGACGCTCTGGCGCGTCGGTTAGCCAAAGAGCCCGCCGAACAGACCTCGACGGCGTTTGTCTTGCTTTTTCGAAGCGTCACCCTGAGTTTTCTTGCCCTGCCGTTTCCTACGATCCTGCTCCAACTCATCGTCATCGAGTAGCAGATCCCACTCAAACGAATCGTCTGTCAGATTGAATAGGTCGTCGTCATCAAACATGGCCGCCTCCCTTGCCGACTAGCGAGCATCCACCACATAGAGGCCAACGCGCACCTGGTGCCACGGGCTGCGCTCGGGAGCAACCTGTTGCACGCGAGCCTCAAATACGTCCTCGTGGCCGTAATACATCATCAAGGACAGTGGGCCGACCTCGTTTCCCGGAACATAGCCAAGCTTGGTGTTGCCGTAATAAATCGCAACCGCCTCAGGGTCATGGGGATTATCGCGCTCGGCACACAGCGTCAGCTTATCGCCCGCTTTAAGATCGCCCAAGACCAAGGCGCCATCGGTATACTGAAATCCTGCAATGTGAAATGACAGAAGAACACGCGAAGGCTCGTACATAGCAGCTCCTCTAACGGCCGGATAAACCGGTGTGTAACCTTATTGAGAAGTCTACGGTCCCGTGCGGACACAAATACATCCTGTCTGCGTCCTTCAATCGTTTGCCTCAACGCTTGCGCGACAGAACGCTTGCAGATAAGATAGGAACACGGATGGCACCCGTTGCCGCGGGTCTTGCCAACTCCGATACACGTTTTCATCGTGAGAAGTGGCCGTCTTCGCTTACGCGGGGGCGGCTATTTCATTCGGCCGATAAACAGACCGAGTTCGATAGCCGCAATCAACAACGCCAATAACGAAATAACATCGCTTACGTTCATACCAAATCCCTTCTAAAGGGAGTTGGCCCATCCGTGCTCCATAACAGTAGTCTAACGCAAAATGCAGGTAATAGGAACACTTGTTCGTATTACCTGCGCCCTTTTCTAATGCACAAACATGCGCACGAACTTGTGCTTCCAGCTTGCGTAAGGAGCATAGCGGAATGGCACGTCCAGCCACGTTGCCTTGTTCACGATGCTCTTCTTGTGGCTAAACGTATCGAAGCTCTCGCGTCCATGGTACTGCCCCATACCGCTCGCGCCCATGCCGCCAAAGCCCATATGGCTCGTAGCCAAGTGCATGATCGTGTCGTTGACACAGCCACCGCCAAAGGACACGTAACGCACGAAGCGCTGCTGAACTGCGCGATCCTGACTAAAGATATACAGGGCCAGCGGCGTCGGACGATCCGTAATAAACGCTTCGGCCTCGTCTAGGCTCTCAAACGTCAGCACCGGCAAGATGGGACCGAAGATCTCCTCCTGCATCACGGCGTCATCGGGGGTCACGCCGTCTAGGATCGTCGGCTCAATCTTGAGCGACGACTCGCGCGCCGTGCCTCCCAGCACGACCTTATCGGGATCGATCAGCCCGCGCACGCGCGCAAAATGCTTAGCATTGACGATATGCCCGTAATCCTCGTTATCGAGCGGATGCTCGCCAAACATACGGCGGACCTCTTCCTTGATGAGGCCCAGCAGCTCGTCGTGCACGCGCGTATCGACCAGCAGGTAGTCGGGCGCCACGCAGGTCTGCCCCACGTTGAGCCATTTGCCAAAGGCGATACGCCGTGCCGCGACCTTCAAATTTGCCGTCGCATCCACGATGCAGGGGCTCTTGCCGCCCAGCTCAAGCGTCACGGGCGTGAGGTTTTTGCTCGCGCGCTCCATAACGAGCTTGCCGACCGGAACGCTACCGGTAAAGAAGATCTTGTCCCAGCACTCATCGAGCAACGCTTCGTTCTCGGCGCGCCCGCCCTCGACAACCGTCACCAGGCGCGGATCAAATGCCTCTTCACAGATTTGCTTGAGCAACGCGCTCGATGCCGGAGCATAGGCACTCGGCTTGATGACCACGGTATTGCCCGCGGCAAGGGCGCCGGCGAGCGGCTCGAGTGTTAGCAAAAACGGGTAGTTCCACGGAGCCATGATGAGCGTGACGCCATAGGGCACGGCTTGCGTTTTGCACACGCTCACGGCGTTAGCGAGATCGCACGGACGCAGGCGCGGACGACTCCATCGAGCCACATGCGCAATCTGATGACGAATCTCGGAAAGCGACGTGCCGATCTCGCACATATATGCCTCGTCATGCGACTTTCCCAAATCGGTCTTGAGCGCATGGGCAATATCGGCCTCGTGGGCCCGCACCGCATCGCGTAAACTCACGAGCGCGCGACGTCGAGCATCGACATCAAACGTAGCGTGCGTCTTAAAGTAGGCGCGCTGATCGCCGACGATGCGTAGAATTTCCTCGGTGTTCATGGACCCTCCTAATTCTCGTCCTCAAACATACCACCCGCAACGACTTCGTACATATGCTCGAGCTCCAAGCGGTCCATTAGAAGCGGAACGGGGTATAGCGGATTGGCCTCGGCATCGGCATGGGCCGCGATTTGCGGAATATCGGAGCGGCGAATACCCGTCACATATTTGGGTATGCCCAAGGCGGCGTTCATGCGGTCGACCCAATCGATAAAGGCCTCGGCCGCAAGACTGTCTTGTGCGGTAGCCGGCGCAATGCCCGCCATGCGAGCAAGATCGGCAAGCTTGGGGGCGGCGGCGTCACCATAAGCGCGAAGCATGTGCGGCAGGATGATAGCGTTGGCCAAGCCGTGCGGAATCCCATAACGCCCGCCCAAGCTGTGTGCGATGGCATGAACGTATCCAACATAGGAGCGCGTAAAGGCAACACCCGCCTTATACGCCGCCGAAAGCATATTGCGACGCACACGCATGTTGTCGCCATGCTCATAGGCCTCGAGCAAATTGTCGTGGATGAGCTGAACCGCCTGTCGCGCCATCTTGCGCGTATAGGGCGTGGTGCTTCGCCCGATAAAGGCCTCAACGGCATGCGTCAGGGCGTCCATGCCCGTCTGCCCCGTAATGGAAGCGGGCAAGCCGCACGTAAACTCGGGGTCGTGGACTGCAAAACGCGGGATGAGCACAAAGTCGTTAATGGGGTATTTGTAGTGCGTCTCGTCATCGGTGATAACCGCCGCGAGCGTGACTTCGCTTCCCGTACCGGCGGTAGTGGGAACCGCAATAAGCAGCGGCAGGAGACGATGAATCCGCAGTAGGCCGCGCATCTTGTTGATGGGCTTGTTTGGCTGCGCAATGCGTGCGCCCACGCCCTTGGCACAGTCCATGGCCGAGCCACCGCCAAAGCCGATAATGGCCTGGCAGGCGCTCTCTCGATACAGGGACGCCGCTTCTTCCACGTTTGAAACCGTGGGGTTTGCACGCGTTTCGGCATAGACCGTAACGCCAATCCCCCTGCATGCGAGCGCCGTCTCGAGCGGTGCCGTGAGCCCCAGACGGGCAATGCCGGGATCCGTCACGATAAGGACCTTCTGGATCGAGCGCTTTTGAAGCACCGCGGGCACATCCTCGGCATGCTCTAAAATGCGCGGCTCGGTATAGGGCAGGATCGGTAATGCAATGCGAAAAACCATCTGATATGTTCGGCACCAGGCACGACGGGCTAGATGCATAAAGGAAACTCCTTCATTTGTTGATAGGTCAACATTTGCTCGCCCGATTGTACTCAGCAAAGATCGCAGACGGCCTCCCAATCGTTAATCAATCAACATCTTCATATCTCGAAATTGTTTTATTAAAAATCATTCCTAATAGGCTTCACATTTGGTTGCATTTATGGATAATAGAACTCGTCAAGACGCACGTCCGGAGAGGGCCCTTACGGGACCGGACGAGCGCACAATCGCCATCGATCGAAAGGATCGAATCATGAAGTTTGTTTGCCCCGTTTGCGGTTATGTGGAAGAGTTCGACGGCGACCAGCTGCCCGAGGACTTCAAGTGCCCCCAGTGCGGCGTTCCCGGTTCTCGCTTCCTGAAGCAGGAGGAGGGTCAGCTCGAGTGGGCTGCCGAGCACGTCGTGGGCGTCGCCAAGATGGAGGGCGTCTCCGAGGACATCGTTGCCGACCTGCGCGCCAACTTTGAGGGCGAGTGCTCCGAGGTCGGTATGTACCTGGCCATGGCTCGCGTCGCCCATCGCGAGGGTTATCCCGAGATCGGCCTGTACTGGGAGAAGGCTGCCCACGAGGAGGCCGAGCACGCCGCCAAGTTCGCTGAGCTCCTGGGCGAGGTCGTGACCGACTCTACCAAGAAGAACCTCGAGATGCGCGTTGAGGCCGAGAACGGCGCCACCGCCGGCAAGACCGATCTTGCTAAGCGCGCCAAGGCCGCTGGCCTCGATGCCATCCACGACACCGTGCACGAGATGGCTCGTGACGAGGCCCGCCACGGCAAAGCTTTTGCCGGCCTGCTTAAGCGCTACTTTGGCTAAGCCAACCGCTTGAGACATAACCTCTAGCTCGATGAGGCCCGGACCGTATTGGTCCGGGCCTTTTTCGTGCCTCACGAACTTGTTAACGCCCTGAAATAGGACCGTCTTCGGCATCGGCTTCTCGTCAAAAACTAAGTGAGTAGACTTTTTGGAACTTGCCGAGCAGACCATCCATATCACTTTATAAAGCCGCAGGTAAATGCCTTGTTGCAAAACGACCTAGTCGCCAAAGTGACAAAAGTCTACTCACTTAGATTCGCAGCCGTCCACGATCGAGCCATTTTGTGTCTAACGGGCATCTTTCCGTCGATTACTCCCAATTTTGTCCAGTCAATGAATAGTTCAGACCGGAGTAATATCTCAGCCCTTTGCTCATCCGAGCTTTTATCACGATATTCAGCATCGAGCATCCTGCATATGGCCTTAACGATCGCGCGGAATCTATCCTCATCCGATATCTGTCTGTGTGTCAGGAGAAGCACATCGTAGCCCATGGCCTGAAGGGCCGTCATGCGGTCAGCGTCACGCAAGCCATCCCCTGCGCGTCCGTGCGAGGCCTTTCCCTGACATTCAATGGCCACCTGTCGCCTACCGTCCGGTGAAGAAAGAAGTAGGTCGATATATACACGGGACTTTCCCACAATCGCTCGAGCACTTGTGCCTAGCATCACTTCAACATTAAGCTCTATGTCGCAAAAACCTTCGCCTCCCAGGGATCGCGGCAGTGCAAGTAGCAAATACGCCTCGACCTCAAAAGGCGACGCGGCACCCAATGGAACGAGTTGCGATACCGCCATAAATCTATTGCCGTAACGCATCCCGCAAACATCTGAACAAAAACGGTCAAGGTCTCCGCCCAAAACCAAAGCGTCTCGACGCCATAAATTTGAGGCGGTGCCGTCCTCGGACGGGCAGCGCACCCAACCGAACGTTATCGAAATCGCGCCCGAATCAATTGCACGCGAAAGCTCCGCCTCAAGTGCCGCCGGCAGAGCGCACACCGCAAACAAGCCATACATCTCCGCCAATACCAAAAGAAGCTGGAGATCCGTCAGGTGCCGCGACATGATGAATGCCGTCAGTAGAGGAGACGTAATCAAAAACCCATGCTCCGTTTCCAGCACGGATTCCCTGGGAAGCTCACCAAGAAACAGCCGCTGCCTAATGCTGGCTGGACAAGTCCGTTTGTTTCTCGTCCGAACCAATGTATACAACGGAAAACCGAGCGCGACCGCAGCCGTCGGGTTGCGGGCGAGATCATATCGCTGCCGGTCTTCTTCCGGTCGTGGAAGCGGCGGACACAAAGCGCGGACTTGAGGAGGCAAACGCCAGTACCTAAAAGCCGATATGTCACAAAGTAAATCCTTCATAGGCACAGGAAAACACGAATTTCAACCCAGTCAGTCACGCATTGGCGCGAACGCACCAAAAATGGCGCCGAACGGACTGCCAAGTTTTCAACAGCACTCCCCAACTGGCCAAAAGCTTGCCGAGAGCTGGACGAAGCCCTGTTGAAAACCCCATTTTTTCTCATGCAGGAGCTTTGCGCGGCAAGTGAGTAGACTTTTTTGAACATCCCGAGCAGGCCGGTCATCCTGCTTTTCAAAACCGCAGGTAGATAGCTTGCTACAAAACTGCCTGGTCGCCAAAGTGCTAAAAGTCTACTCACTTAGGTTGCAGAGTGCCCCCCATTAGCTGCAATTCCAAGGTTGTTAGTACTTTTGGACTCAGATCGTCATACTGAACAAGAATTTGAGTTGTGTTTTCAGGGACAGATGCGCCATCGGCACACCAAAAACAGTCACCGATATCGATAAAAGGGATGCTCGAGCGCGTGAGGGCCCGTGCAAAAGTGCTTCTGCCCGTTCCACGCTCCGCAACCACGATACTGTAAAGGCCCGCGTCTGCATGCTCGATCGAGACCTCTCCTGCCGGAAACGCTTTCCGCACAAGCGCCATCAGGCCATCACGCGCCTCACGAGCACGAACGCGCACGCGGTTCACATGCCGCTCGTAATCACCCGATTCCAGCAAACGAGCCAAAGCGACCTGGTCGACAGAACTCACCGACGAGGCATAGAAACCAAGGTTGCACCTAAACCGCTCCATCAGCTCATCGGGCAGCACCATGTACGCTAGACGCAACGCCGATGAAAGGCTCTTCGAAAACGTGTTGGTGTAGATAACCGACTGGGCGGCATCAATCGACGCGAGCGCGGGAATCGGCTTCCCGGCAAGGCGAAACTCACAATCAAAGTCATCTTCGATGAGATACCGACCTGGTCGCTCGGCGACCCAGCTCAGAAGCGCATAGCGACGCGCAATGCTCGTCACAAGGCCGGTCGGATACTGATGGGACGGCATCAGGTGAAGGACATCGGTCCCGCTTTTCTGCAGAGTGCTCAAGTCCACGCCCTCATCATCCAACGGGATATGTCGAACTTTGCAGCCCATAGCCTGATAGATACGCGTCAGACGCAAATAGCCCGGATCCTCAACCGCATACACCTTGTCCGCGCCAAGCAACTGAACCAACATGGTATCGAGCAGCTGGGCGCCCGCACCGATAACGATGTTGTTGGGGTCGACATTCATACCCCTTGTCCCGTGCAGATGGTGAGCAATTGCGCGTCGCAGCCGAGCAGTGCCCTGCGCCGGTGCGGGCGAAAAGATTTCGCGCTCGTCTTCGGATGCCAGCGTCGCCCGTAGCGCGCTTTGCCAAAGCCGCGCCGCCTCCAAAGCAGAAGGAGAAAGCGCATCGAATCGCTCGACCTGTCCGTTGACATCATGCACGCTGGGGCCCACAGAGACGGCATCTCGGTCGATGCCCTCCGCAGCCGAAGCCAAAACCGGTGCATCCGGAAGCTCGCAAGCGTAGTAGCCACGACGTGGTATTGAGCAAATATAGCCCTCAGCGAGTAACTGGCTATATGCATTCTCGATGGTAATAACACTGATTCCCAGATGACTGGCAAAGGCGCGCTTAGACGGCAAATGCTCCCCCGCCACAATGCGTCCAGCTACGATATCATCTCGAATTTGCTGGTAAACATACTCATAGAGCGATGCTTCGCCGCGTTTTTCCAAATTGTAGTCAAGCATGAGCCTATCACCTGACCTTATTAAGTCATTCAATCTGGTATTAGTCTGACCTTGTAATTATCTCGAAAACTGAGTATTTTGTCATACCCAGCTCCCCGATAGGATGTTCCGACAAGCAATGCACATGCCAACCAAGGGAGCAACCATGGCAGAACAGAACAGCAAGGCCGACCGCGTCAAACTCAATCGCGAGCTCGCGCAGATGCTCAAGGGCGGCGTCATCATGGACGTTACCACGCCCGAGCAGGCACGCATCGCCGAGGAGGCAGGCGCCTGCGCCGTCATGGCCCTCGAGCGCATCCCGGCCGACATCCGTGCCGCAGGCGGCGTCTCGCGCATGAGCGACCCCAAGATGATCAAGGGCATCCAGGAGGCCGTCTCCATCCCCGTCATGGCCAAGTGCCGCATCGGTCACATCGTCGAGGCGCAGGTCCTGCAGGCCATCGAGATCGACTACATCGACGAGTCCGAGGTTCTCTCCCCTGCCGATGACGTCTATCACATCGACAAGACCCAGTTTGACGTGCCGTTTGTCTGCGGCGCCCGTGATCTGGGCGAGGCGCTGCGCCGTGTTGCCGAAGGCGCCACGATGATTCGCACCAAGGGTGAGCCGGGTACGGGCGACGTCGTTCAGGCCGTGCGTCACATGCGCAAGATCCAAAAGCAGATCCGTGACGTTGTTGCCCTGCGCAACGACGAGCTCTTTGAGGCAGCCAAGCAACTGCAGGTTCCGGTCGAGCTGGTGCGCGAGGTCCATGCCACGGGCAAGCTTCCCGTTGTGAACTTTGCCGCCGGCGGCGTAGCGACCCCTGCCGACGCCGCGCTGATGATGCAACTGGGCGCCGAGGGCGTCTTTGTCGGCTCGGGCATCTTTAAGAGCGGCGACCCCGCCAAGCGCGCCGCTGCCATCGTCAAGGCCGTGGCAAACTTCACCGATGCCAGGCTCATCGCCGAGCTTTCGGAGGACCTGGGCGAGGCCATGGTGGGCATTAACGCCGACGAAATCGAGATTATCATGGAAGAGCGCGGGCGCTAGTCCAGCAGAAAGGATCGCACATGAGCGATTATGCAGACCAAACGGTTGCCGTGCTGGCGGTCCAAGGCGCTTTTGCCGAGCACGAGGCAAGACTATTCGAGCTTGGCGCACACTGTATTGAGCTGAGGCAGGCGGCTGATTTGAAGCAGGACTTTGACCGTCTGGTACTTCCCGGCGGCGAGTCTACCGTTCAAGGGAAGCTGCTTGATGAGTTGGGCATGCTCAAGGAGCTTCGTGCCCGTATCGCTGAAGGCATGCCCGTCCTGGGCACCTGCGCCGGCCTGATTCTACTGGCTCACGATCTTGCCGCCCATGACGATAAGGGCACGCCGCGTTTGGCAACCATGGATATACTTGTCGAGCGCAATGCCTACGGCAGGCAGCTCGGCAGCTTTCGAACCAAGGGGCAGGTAGCCGGCATCGACGGTGAAGTGCCGCTGACGTTTATCCGCGCGCCCCGCATCGTTGAGGTGCACGGCGATGCCGAGGCCCTGGCCGAAGTCGATGGCCGCATCGTCGCCGCCCGCCAAGACAACCAGCTCGGCGTAACCTTCCACCCCGAACTCGACGAAGACACCCGCTTCCACGAACTGTTCCTACAAATGTAGGCATCGAAATCAACAAACGAAACGAGAGTGGATAATCTCCCACTTTAAGCTTGGATGCAGGCTCAAACCGGGAGATTATCCACTCTCATGCTATGTAGTCGTTGGAGACGTTCTTAAACGACTAGTCAAACAAGAACGTCCCCAACGACTACCAAAATAAACCTGTCCCTTTTTGGCAGGTTTTGATCAAGGCAAAGCCGATGTTTTGGCACCGGCAGCGAAAACCCGCCAGAGCGAGCAAGGTGCCTTGAAACGAGGCGGCATTGACCTTCTGGTCATGCCGCCGAAGTTGAAAGGCAGATTGCCGCTCTGGCGGGTTTGCAGCGTCAACTAGTTACGCGGTTCGTAGAACCGCGTAACCCCTAAAAGCGGTTACCGCGGAAGCCGCCACCGTTGCGGCCGCCACGGTCGCCACCGCGACCGCCGCGGTCGTTACCACGGTTGCCGCCGAAGCCGCCACGGTTGCCACCGCGATCGCCATAGCCGCCACGGTTGCCGCCAAAGCCGCCGCGACCGCCACGGTCGCCGCCACGGTCACCAAAGCCGCCACGGCCGCCGCGATCGCCACCGCGACCGCCACGGTCGCCGCCACGGCCACCGCGGTCACCAAAGCCGCCACGGCCGCCTCGATCGCCACCGCGACCGCCACGGTCGTCACGGCCGCCGCGAGGACCGCGGTCCTCGTCCAGGCCCATGGCGACAAGCGGAGCGATAACCTTATCGAGAGCGGCCATCAGCTCGGTGGCCTCCTCGTAAGAAAGCTCGGGCAGGAGCTTCTCCTTCTTGTTGGCAAGCTCGACCAGGCCCTCAGCGGCATCCTCGGCAGCGAAGACGACGATCTTGCGCATATCGCCCTCGGCGTCGTCGATGCGGCCGACCAGATCGGCGGCCTCGGCCTCGGCCATCAGGCCATCGAGCTCACGGAGGCGCATGCCCAGCAGGTCGGACATTTCCTTCTGCTCCATCTTGGGCTTGAGGTCAAGAAGCTTGATGGCGCGCTCGATGTTCGCCATGCGCTCGGCCTTGGCCTCCTCCTCCTTGGAAATAGCAAAGCGACGGCTACGCAGCAGGCGGGCGGCCTTCTGCATCTTGTCCATCAGCTCTTCGTCATCGTAATCAACGGCGGCCTTGACAACCTCGGCCTCCTCCTCGGCGGAAACCTCGTCAGCAGCCTCAACCTCGGCAGCTTCGGTCTCCACGGTCTCGACTGCCTCGACCTCGGCAGCCATGGTCTCGTTCTCGGTCTCGTTCATGATCTCTTCGTTCTCAGACATGAGACTCCTTCTTGGCCCTCTCGGGCATCATCGCCCCATTCGCGGGGCCCGTCGCGCACTCTTTGCGCTTTAAACATTCATGCCTCTCGGCAAAACGTCAATTAGTTTATGGTGTCGCCATCCAATCTAGCTGCAGAATCTATGTGCACACATTAATGCGACATGTGCGACTCGCGATGAGCGTACACCAGCGACGCCACGAACCCGACCACGGCAATTACAGCCGCCACACGCACGGCAGCTGCAAATCCAATCGCCTGGGCAACGTCGATCGCAGCGCCAGCGACGCTGGCAGCCGCCGCAGAACTCGAGAGCAGACCGATAAACAGCGACGGGCCAAACGATGCGGCAATCATGTTCCACGTGTTAAGCAATGCCGTTCCGTGAGGATGTTCAGCGGCAGGCAGCGTCTCCAAACCAGCCGTTTGCGAGGGGCTCAGCACCAAACCGACTCCGGCATACACCACAACGGTCAGCGCAACGACGACGCCGATGTTCATGCTTGCCGCCGTCATCGAGATGGCAGTCTGTCCCACGGCAATCAGGGCAAAGCCGACCGGCAGCAGCGGCCATGCGCCACGGGCGTCCATCACACGTCCGCCCACAATCGAGGTCACGGCGTTGCAGGCAATCGTCGGCAAAATGAGCAGGCCCGCAATAAGTGCGGTCATGCCGTATGCGCCCTCAAAATAGAGCGGCAACAAAACGCTCATCGAGAACGTCGTCATCATCGACACCACCACAAGCAAGCACGCAGGCCAAAAACGAACGCTCGCCATGGGACGCACGTTAAGCACCGGATGCTCGAGCTTGAGCTGGCGGGCCGCAAACAGGCCGAGCAGCACAATGGCGGCGAAAAGCGCCACAATGCCGGCAATCAGATTGGTCGAGAACTCGCCTACGGAATACACAAATGCCGTAATGTCGGCGGCGAGCAAAACAACCGACAGAATATCAAGCGTGGTGTTCGAGCGCTCTCCGACATTCTGAACAAGCTTAACGCCCGCCGCAGCGACCACAATGCCGCCCACCAGCGGCACTACGAACACCGCCCTCCAGCCAAATAACGTGCACATAAGACCGCTAATCACGGGTCCAAACGCCGGTCCTAGCGTAATGCAGGCGCCGCCCAGGCTCAGATACAAACCGAGCTTCTCGCGCGGGGCGCAAGACAGCACCACGTTCATCATGAGCGGAAACAAGATGCCCGATCCCGCAGCCTGCAAAATACGGCTTGGCAGCAAAACGCTAAACGACGGAGCGACCAGACACAGAACTTCGCCGGCGACCATGCATCCGCATGCGAAAAACAGCAGTTTGCGCGTCGAGAAACGGCCGGACAGGAAGGCCATGATGGCCGTAAAGATCGACGTCACGATCATATAGCCCGAGACGAGCCACTGCGCCGTGGTGGCACTCACCGAAAAGGCTGCCATAATGTCGTGCAACGCCACATTAATGATGTTCTCGTTAAACGCGGCAACAAAGGCTGCAATATACATTACGACGAGAATCGCCGCAGTAGCCGATGGCGTTGCTTGAACTTGTTGTTGAGATTTGCTCCCCATGCATTTCCTTCCTCTTGGAACGACAGTCGCATCGCCCCAGAGGAACAGTCCAGGGCGAAAAATGAGCCCTAGACTTACGCCAAACGCCGTACACGACGAATCTGGCAACATGGTCCAACGTCGAAAGATTGTAACGCGGACGCACAGCCTTCCTTCCGCGCTATTATTAAAAGTCCACGAAAGCATAAGACATGAGGAGCCCGCCATGATTAAGCCCATCATGAAATCCGAGTTCTTTTTGCGCCTGCCTTCCGAAGACGCGGGACCCGACGATGCCGTGACCGGGCAGGATCTCCTGGATACACTCCACGAGCATGAGCACGAGTGCGTGGGACTCGCCGCCAACATGATCGGCGTGCGCAAGCGCATCATCTGCGTAAAGGACGGCAACAGGACACTCCTGATGTACAACCCTCAAATTCTTGAGCAGGTCAACGCCTATCAGACGAGCGAAGGATGCCTCTCGCTGATCGGCGAGCGCCCCTGTACCCGCTATCGCCGCATTAAGGTTGAGTATTTGGACGAGAACTTTGTCCACCGCATCAAAAACTTCTCGGGCTACACCGCCGAGATCATCCAGCACGAAATCGACCATTGCTGCGGAATCGTTATTTAGACAGCCAAGAAAAATAACCAGCTTTGCTCCGTTAAATGCGGATCGTGATAACAATGCTGGTTGAGCACACGACAGCGAGCGAGCCGCATTTGCGCCAAGGTGACGCGAAATGAGAGGGCGCTGACCTTCTGGTCGCGCCCTCGAAATTGAACGTCAGATTGGTGTGAATGCGGCTCGCGCAGCGTCAAGTGGTCCGCCGTTCGGTAGAACGGCGGAACTAGTTACGCCTGACGGTAATGGTCAAAGAAGTCGGCGAGGTCTTCAAGGGACTCTTTGAGTACTTCCATGCGCGGCAGGTACACGATGCGGAAGTGGTCGGGCTCAGCCCAGTTAAAGCCGCCGCCGCGCGTGATCAGGATCTTCTTCTCGTGCAGCAGGTCAAGGGCGAACTGCTCGTCATCGGTGATG
>CAUAEH010000026.1 GCA_958427975.1 uncultured Collinsella sp.
TCCATCCTCGCAGTATCCGGTTCTCAAGGTGCACGCCCCGCGGCCGATCCGGTTCGACCGGGCCGCGCGGCAAGGAGATATATTGCCAGACCGCGAAGCGATGTGGGACGTCAATTCCACTCTTCACAAGTCCTACACAACATATCGCTTCCTATATAAGCAATAGAAAGGCTGGTGCAGAAATGCTGCACGTATCAGATGATGACCCTTCGATTAAGAGATATATAAAGATCGGTCACCTGTAAGTGTCTATCTACCCGCGCTTTTAGCTATGTAAACCAGCGCTTTCGATAAAAAAAGAGGGAGTGCCGCGCACGGTGCGACACTCCCCTAGCGATTCAACAGAATCTATTAGGCCTCGAGAGCCTTCTTGGCAATGGCAGCCAGCTCGTTGAAGGACTCGATGTCCTCGTAAGCCATCTGAGCCAGGACCTTACGGTCGAGCTCGATGCCGGCAACCTTCAGGCCGTGCATGAACTGAGAGTAAGAGATGTCGTTCAGGCGAGCAGCAGCGTTGATACGGGTGATCCAGAGAGAGCGGATCTCGCGCTTCTTGTTGCGGCGATCACGATACTGATACTGCAGGGAGTGCTGGACCTGCTCTTTAGCATGCTTGTAAGTACGCGAAGCGGCACCGTAGTAACCCTTCGCACGGTGCATAACGGTACGGCGCTTCTTCTTGGCGGCAACAGCGCGCTTAATACGTGCCATGTTCTATCAACTCCTAGACGGTAAAACGAAAAACGGGAACGCGAACTTAGGCGAGACGCGACTTGATGACCTTGCGGTCGGCAGCGGCGATCTCGGTCTCCTGACGGAAGCCACGCTTACGCTTGGTGGACTTCTTGCTCAGGATGTGGCTCTTGAAAGCCTTGGCGCGCATAAGCTTGCCGGTACCAGTCTTGCGGAAACGCTTCTTGGTGCCGCTGTGGGACTTCATC
Source organism: uncultured Collinsella sp. (assembly GCA_958427975.1). GTDB lineage: Bacteria > Actinomycetota > Coriobacteriia > Coriobacteriales > Coriobacteriaceae > Collinsella. Next base: position 942 of record CAUAEH010000026.1, read on the forward strand.
TTAGGCATGAAATACTCCTTAATCGGTTACAGAACACTAGTTACTTAGTATCGCTTGCCGCTTTATCCTCATCGAAGGCGCCCTTAATCGGGGCGAGCAGCATAAGCATGTTACGGCCTTCCATCTTAGGCTTGGACTCGACCGTAGCGTAAGGCTTGAGATCCTCGGCGAGACGCTCGAGAACGTTAAGGCCCTGCTCCGGGTGAGCCATCTCACGGCCGCGGAACATGATGGTGATCTTAACGCGTGCGCCCTTCTTGAGGAAACGCAGAACGTGGCCCTTCTTGGTCTCGTAATCGCCAACGTCAATCTTGGGTCGGAACTTCATTTCCTTGACCTCGACCTTGGACTGGTTCTTACGAGCAGCCTTGGCCTTCATGGCCTGCTGGTACTTGAACTTACCGTAGTCCATGACCTTGCAGACCGGCGGCTCCGCGTTGGGAGCGATCTCGACCAGGTCGAGACCCTGATCGTCAGCGACGCGCTGGGCATCGCGGATGGCGAACAGGCCGAGCTGAGAGCCATCGACGCCAATCAAACGGCACGAAGATGCAGTGATCTCGTCGTTGATGCGGGTGTCATCAGACTTAGCTATTTTCCCTACCTCCATTCATAAAAAAATAACCCGGCGCTTCTTTGCAACCAGGTCGTACACATAGACATCCTCGGTATGAGGAAGGGAATCTAGGTTGTATGACCAGTCAGCTGCTCATTGGCGCCAAAAGGTGGGAACCCTCGGGTTCCTCTTTAGGGCATTGCGGGAACAACGCCTTGCGAATAATAACACGTACCGCGCGTTATCACATTACGTACACGAAAAAGGGGGCCTTGACCCCCTTGAAGCGCAGGTGCATGTATGGTGCCCGAGGCGAGACTCGAAGGGCCTTCGCTTCGCGAAGCCCCGGGCTTCGGGCGCATGGCGCCCTCGCCACGCTCCGCTACAAACAGGCCACAGGCCTGTTTGCCTGACGCTCCGCGCGCTCACGCGAGTTCGGCACGAAAAAGGGGGCCTTGACCCCCTTGAACGCTCACTTGCATGTATGGTGCCCGAGGCGAGACTCGAACTCGCACGTTGTTGCCAACGGTGGATTTTGAGTCCACTGCGTCTGCCAATTCCGCCACTCGGGCACGTAATGCGTGAGTTAGTTTATCACAGCTTTCTGTTGATTAGTCCGAAAATGGAACTTCGAGCATTTCGATAAGCTCAACCTTGCGCAACATCTCCCGCTTACGACATCCACGTCCGTCAACCGAGGCCTCGCCCATCTGGTTGTCATAGGGGTCCTCACGCATGCCATCGAAAGCAGGCACAAATTCAGCCTGGAATCGATTGTTGGCCACCATACGCCACGGGTCGAGATTGCCAAAGTAGTGGCGACGACGCCACTCCTCCCCCATCCTGCGTGCCGAGGAACCAAACGATACGTCGGCGTTAAGCCAACCGGTCTGGGGTGTGTAGAACTCGGCCCAGTCGTGCGGTCCCACCGAATCAGGCGCAACATATAGGCCGCTCTGCCAACGAGCAGGCACGCCCGCGATACGGCACATGGTGATAAACGTGAGCGCCATAACGCCGCAATCGCCGCGGAGCGAATGCGCACAGTCGTCGGCAATAGATCCCAAAAGCAGGTACGGCGGCTGATAGCGATAGTCAATATGCTGTGTCAGATAATCATAGATGGCGCGAGCGCGGTCGAGCGGATCGACGAGCCCGTCAATAACACGCTCCGTCAACTGTCGCAGGTACGGCGTAAACGCGATGTGCGGACGGTCCTCGGAGGTGTCCTCGGGCAGCGGCGCGTCCATACAGGGATGCGTTGGGAGCGCGCCACCATAGATATCGCAATAGGCGGCATCGATGTGATAGCGATAGGTCACCGAGAATGAATGTTCAGTCAAAGATGTCCAGGAAGCTGTACGAGCCGAAACGTTTTCAGAGGCAACGGTACCCTCCGACGTCATATCGAGAACCTCGATATGAGACTGTTGACGACAGGCGGCGGCAACGGGTAGCCAGGCGCGAACAGTCTCTCCCTCCAGGGCCCCGGGGACAGACACGGATGCCTTAAGCGTGATGACGCGAGTCAACCCGTTTTGCGACTCCATCTCCCTGAGCATCTGGTTACGCAGCGCTATGCCGTCCGCAGAATCGGGACGCATGCCGGGGACCTCGTTGGGATACACGCGAAGCGAATTGAGGAAGTTGTCGAGAACGAACAGCTCGCCATCGATAAAGCGCCAGTCAATACGCTTGCGATTAATCAGGTCGTCAAACTGCTCTTCGGTAAACTCTGGCCACTCCTCGCGAATCATCGCAATGGCTCGATCACGCGACACCGAAAAATGAAGCGGCGTCTCGAGCATGCGATACCGCTCGGCACGGACGCAAGCCGCCAGCGAAGGCTCAGGATTCTGCCCCAAAAGGCGATCACAAGCTGCAACAGCTTGCGTCAAATATCCGGCATCCTTGAGACGAAGAATCTCGGGCAGCAGTCCAATATCGAGATGACGAAAGTCATCACAGCAAACATCAACAGAGCAACCAACAGGACCCTCGTCAATAACCTTCCCATCCGAAGGCAGCACATCAATAACAGCCATACCAAACTCCAAGTCATTAGAACTCTTGAAGTCCATTGTAGCGAGATAAAAAAGAAAGCCCCAATAAAGGAACCTTCAACAACGATAAACGGTACCTATAAAAAATGAATTCAGCCCAGTAACCCTGCGGCGTTAAACGAAGGAAGCCCCGTCCCCCGGAACTGTTTCCTTGGCGCGACTTCTGGCGAAGCCAGGTGAGCGCAAAGGAAACAGTGTAGGGGGACGGGGCTTCCGGCGGGAAGTTTAGCGACGCTTACGCCTTGTTGACGGAGCCAAACTCCTCCATGAGCTCCTTGGTGCGGGCAACGATGTTGTCGCGACCAGGCTTGAGGAGCTTGCGGGGATCAAAGCCCTTGCCCTGCTGATCCTTGCCAGCCTCGATGTACTCGCGGACGCCCTTGGCGAAGACGAGCTGCAGGTCGGTGTTGACGTTGATCTTGGAGATGCCCAGGGAGATGGCCTTCTTGATCTGATCCTCGGGGATGCCGGTGCCACCGTGCAGAACGAGGGGCAGGTCGCCGGTCTGGGCCTTGATCTCGCCCAGACGCTCGAAGGAAAGGCCAGCCCAGTCGGCGGGATACACGCCGTGGATGTTGCCGATGCCGCAGGCGAGGAAGTCGACGCCCAGGTCAGCAATCTGCTTGCACTCAGCGGGGTCAGCGAGCTCGCCGCTGGAGGTCACGCCGTCCTCGGTGCCGCCGATGCCGCCGACCTCGGCCTCGATGGACATGCCCTTGGAGTGGGCAAGCTCAACGAGCTCCTTGGTGCGGTCGAGGTTAAGCTGGAAGGTCTCCTCGTGAGAGCCGTCATACATGATGGACGTGAAGCCGGCCTCGATGCACTTGAAGCAGTCCTCGTAAGAACCGTGATCGAGGTGAAGGGCGACGGGAACGGTAACGCCCGTGGCCTCGACGGCAGCCTTGACCATGTCGGCGCAGACCTTGAAACCGCCCATCCACTTAGCGGCACCAGCGGTGCACTGAAGGATCAGCGGAGACTTGGCCTCCTCGGCAGCCTGGAGAATAGCCAGGGTCCACTCGAGGTTGTTGGTGTTGAAGGCACCGAGAGCGTACTTGCCGGCCTCGGCCTTCTTGAGCATGTCTGCTGCGTTGACGAGCATAAAAGAAACCTCCTGTAAGGTTGCTCCGATAACGCCTGAGATTTTACCACGGCGTACCCGAGCATAAACGTTCGTTTGTTCACGAATATCGTCCAAACAGACTTTTTTTGACCGTTAGCCCTACGGAATCGACCCGTTGGGAAAAATTGCTTGACGTTTGGACGCTTCTCGTGCTTTAGAAGCTGACTATAAAGCTACACCTGCACGAAAGGGTTCTGCATGAGCTCGCGTGCCATGGTGGTCGAATCGCCATGGCCGGTTAGGCAAACGGTATCGGGCGGGAGAAGCTGGGCGAGCTTGGAGAGCGAGCGCAGAATCGCCGCCTCGTCTCCTCCGGAAAGATCAGTGCGGCCGTGCCCACCCGGAAACAGGGTGTCGCCCACAAAGGCAATGTTCCCCTGCTCGGTAGCAGTAAACAAGACGATCCCGCCCGGCGTATGCCCTGGTGTCTCGATCACCTGCAGGCAGATATCGCCCACCTCGATAGCATCGCCCTCGGCGAGCAGGTGCGTCGGCTCCCCGGGGTCGGGCGTCTCAATGCCCCACATAGCTAGCTGTTCCTCGATGTTCGCATGCGGCACCGCCACATCCTTAGCACACAGCTCATACTGGCAGCCCTCGCCAACGGCGGTTCGTACGCCGGCAACACCACCAACATGATCGGCATGGCCATGGGTGCAAACGGCGCCAAGCATGCGTACGCCGGGATGCTCGGCTCGAACATGCTCCACCAGGCGCTCGCCTTCCCATGCGGGGTCGATAATCACGCACTCATTGTCCGAAATAACAGCATAGCTATTGGTCTGAATGGGACCGTTTACGAGCGTCTCGATCTCGACCGATCCCTTGGGAGTTACATCCAAGGACACAGCACTCATGTCCCTCTCCTCTCTATAGAACTCGAGGCATCAAACGATGCCTCGAGTGTAGCGAATATCGATAATGTGGCACGTTCGTCGCGACTAAACGCGGCGCTTAAGCTGGGCTCCACCCTCGCCGGGCATCAGGCGGCGCGCGTCGTAGACCGAGTCGACGCTGCTGATAGAGGCCAGCAGCGGATCCAGACCACTCGCGTCCGAGATCTCGACCATAAAACGTAGGGTTGCAATACCCTCGCGGTTGGTCGACGTGGCGGCCGAAAGGATATTGCCGCCCGCATCGCCAATGGCAATGGTGACATCCTTGAGCAGGCCCATGCGGTCCAGGCACTCGACCACGATCTCGACCTGGAAGAGGGTGTCGGCAGCGCCGTCCCACTCCACTTCGATCATGCGCTCGGGATGCTCCATAAGACCCTTGACGTTGGGGCAGTTGGCGCGATGCACCGAAACGCCGCGGCCGCGCGTGATGAAGCCGACGATATCGTCGCCCGTCACCGGATTGCAGCAATGCGCCAGACGGACCAGCAGTCCGCTGTTGCTCTCGCCCTTGACGATAATGCCGTTGCTGGCGCTCTTGCCGCGCTTTTGCGGCTTGCGGTTGGAGCCGCGGGCAGGCTGCTTGACAACCTCGGCGATAGCCTCGGCCTTGGTGACCTGTTCCTCGGGCTTGGGGTCCAAGATTTGCTCGACCTTGTTACCCACAGCGCGCGGGGCAACCTTGCCGGCGCCGACGGCGGCAAACAGGTCCTCGAGCTGCTTGTAGTTAAACTGCTCCGCCACGGCGTTGAGCGCACGCGTGGATCGCGGCGTAGAGATGCCATACCCGCGCTTGCGCAGGTCCTTGGCCAGTATATCGCGGCCGGCAGCGGCGTCATCGTCTTTGGTCGCGGCGGCGAAGTAACGGCGAATCTTCGACTTGGCCGAAGGAGTCTTAACGATCTTGAGCCAATCACGCGACGGCTTGGAACTCTTGTTGGTCAGGATTTCAACGCGGTCGCCCGTCTTGATCTCGTGCGTGAGCGGGGCCACCGCACCGTTGATCTTAGCGCCGACGCAGTGGTTGCCCACCTCGGTGTGAACGGCGTAGGCAAAGTCGAGCGGCGTGGAGCCGGCACGAAGCGCCATGACCTCGCCCTTGGGTGTAAAGACGAAGATCTCCTGGTCGAACAGATCGACCTTCAGCGAGTGCAGGTATTCCTTGGCGTCCGTAATCTCGTCAGAAGCCGCCCAATCGAGCGAATGTTTGAGCCAGTTAATCTGGTCGTCCAGACGCTGGGCATCATTGGTCTTAGACGCAGACGATCCGCCCGACTTCTTATAGAGCCAGTGGGCGGCAATGCCGTACTCGGCCTGCTCATGCATCTCATAGGTTCGAATCTGAATCTCGAGCGGGCGGGCCGTGGGGCCGATAACCGTCGTATGGAGCGACTGGTAGTTATTGACCTTGGGCATGGCGATATAGTCTTTAAAGCGACCGGGCATGGGGTGCCACAGCGTATGCACCGCGCCGAGCGTGGAGTAGCAATCGCGCACCGAATGCGTGATGACGCGCAGTGCCACCAGGTCGTAGATCTCGGAGAATTCCTTGCCCTTGCGCTTCATCTTTTGGTAGATGGACCAATAGTGCTTGGAGCGGCCGTTGATCTGGAAGCCCTCCAGGCCAATGCGGTTGAGCTCGTCGGTGAGCGTCTTGATGGTCTCGGCCAGATAGCGCTCGCGAACCTCGCGTGACTCAGCCACCATGCGCGCGATACGCTGGTAGGCATCGGGCTCCAGGTAGAAGAAAGACAGGTCCTCGAGCTCCCATTTAATGGAGCTCATGCCCAGACGGTCGGCCAGGGGCGCATACACGTCCATGGTCTCGCGAGCCTTAAACAGGCGACGGTCCTCGCGAAGGGCCGCCAGCGTACGCATGTTATGCAGGCGGTCGGCAAGCTTAACGATAATGACGCGGATGTCCTTGGACATGGCGAGGAACATCTTGCGCAGCGTGAGGGCCTGCTTCTCGTCCATGCTGTCGACTTCGATGTTGGTGAGCTTGGTCACGCCATCGACGAGCTCGGCTACCGTATCGCCAAACAGGCCGGACACATCGGCAAGCGAGGTCTCGGTATCCTCGACGGTATCGTGCAGCAGCGCGGCGCACACCACATCGCAGTCCATCTTGAGGTCGGCCAAAATGATGGCCACCTCGACGGGATGGTTGATGTACATCTCACCCGAGCGCCGCTTTTGGTTGCAGTGCTTCTCGGCAGCAAAGCAGTAGGCCTGCTCCACCTTGGAGAAGTCATCCTCATTCATATATTTGAGGCACAGGCGCTCCAGCTTGTCGTAGCTGTCCGCCATAATCTCGGGCGGCAGCTCATCGGCATGCTTATAGTGCTCCATCTCCGAGAACGGCTGGAGGGTGGAATCATGGGCGGTACGGGCTGCGGCATCCATCGAGGTCCCCTTCCCCTAGGCCCGCGGTACGATCGGGCGGTTAACTTTGGCTAGCATATCAGAAGCGCACGAATCGAGCGCCCAGCTCCGGAAAGCCGAGAACTCCATGCGCGAGCGCAAGCCCTCCAAATAGCGAATTGACCTGCTCAATTGCACACGGCCCGGGTTTTCTGCCATCGCGATGCGACGGGTGTCGTCAAACCCCGAAACGCGACAGAAGCCAAGCTCTTCGAAGATTCCCAGACCGCTTGCCACCGAGCGCTCGTCAACCGGCGTGCGGGCATCGATGGCAAGACACATCTGCGCGATATCGATATCGCTCGCGCTAAACGAGTCGTCTCCGGTCTTGCCGCGGTTGGAGCGCCACATAGTCTGCAACGCACGATAGAGCGTGACGAGCTCGTCGCGCTCGGGCGCATAGCAGTCGAGTAGGCGCTCGTTAATGCGAGCGTCACGCGACGAGTAGAGCAAGTGAATCACGGCAGGTTGGCCGTCGCGACCGGCGCGTCCGCTCATCTGGTTGAACTCAATGCTGCCAAACGGCATGTGGTAGAGCACGACATGGCGAATATCGGGCAGGTTGACGCCCTCACCAAAGGCAGAGGTCGAAACGATGCAGCTGAGGCTTCCGTCTCGGAATGCTTCCTCCACGCGGCGACGATCGGAGCGCGCAAGCCCCGCGTTATAGAACGCGATGCGGGTCGCGCAATCGGGTACCCGCTTGCGTAGCGTCTTAGCAAGCGCCACGGACTGATCGCGCGAGTTGACGTAGATGACGGTCTTCTCCCCCGTCGCCACGATTGACACCAGGCGGTTCTCGCGGCTCGCAAGGTCTCGGTCATCCTCGAGCTGCAAGTTCTCGCGCACCGTCTCGTCGACCACCGTACGGGTAATCGGCAGCATACGGGCAAGCTCCGCAACAACCGGAGCCGTCGCGGTGGCCGTCGCCGCCATAACGACCGGATCGCCCAGGGCCTTGAGGATATCGGGCATGTCGAGATAGGCGCTGCGGTCGCCGCCCTTGGCAAGACCGGCATGATGCGCCTCATCGATAACGACAAACCCGATACGCCCCGAGCGCGCAAAGCGGTCGCGGTGAATAGACAGGAACTCAGGCGTCGTGAGCACGATGCCGGTGCGGCCCGAAGCCAGGCCGGCAAACACGTCATCGCGCGCCGCCTCCACGGTCTCGCCGGTCAACACGCCCACGCCAATGCCGAGCGCGGCCATCGTCGATGAGAGGTGGTAGGCCTGGTCGGCAACGAGCGCACGCAGCGGATAGACAAAGATGCTCGCACGCCCGCGAAGGACCGCCTCGCGCGCGGCGTGCACATGGAAGATGAGCGACTTGCCACGCCCCGTCCCCATAACGGCCAAAACGCTCTGGTGGTCTGCGAGCGCGTCGAGTGCCTCGACCTGCGCGCGATGCGGCTGGTTCGAGCCGATAAAGCTATGGATAAGCGAGCGCGTCAGCTCGGTATAGGAAAGCTGGGCGAGCGTTTGGCGCTTGCGGGACTCCAGACGAAGACCGGCGTCCGCAGGCTCCACGCCGCGGCGAAGCTCACATGCCGGGTCGTCAACGCTAGGCGCCGTGGTATCGCGGACCAAGACATCCTTGATCATGAGCTTTGGCTTTACGCGACCCTGCCAATGCTCGGCCACGCCCTCGAACACCAAATCGACGGCGCTATCGCAATTGATGAGCTTATCGATCTGCGGCACGCGGAACATAATGGCCGGCACACTCGCGGCGCCATCGGTCGCCACGAAGCGCATGTGCTCGCCGGTTTTGCCCACCACGGCGCGATCGCACATTGTCACGCCCTCGGCCGCCAACAGCGGCACCTTGTTGCCCTGGCCAAACGGCTCAAGACGGGAGATCTGCTCGATGGTCTCAATATTCAGCTCGGAGAGGTCGACGGTGGCGGCAACCTCGTCGGTGTCCTCAAAGTCCTCGGCTGGAAGCTCCGATAGCACGGCGGAAAGGCGACGACGGAACTCGTCGAGCTTGGACGCCTCGATGGTCACGCCCACCGCACCCGCATGCCCGCCGCGACGAATCAGCAGATCGGAGCAGCGCTCTACGGCGTCGAACAGGTTGACCTTGCCCACTGAGCGGCCCGAACCGCGAGCGATACCGTCTTCGATCGAGAACAGCAGCGCCGGCACGTGATAACGGTTGGTCAGGCGGCTCGCCACGATGCCCTTGACGCCCTCGTGCCAGCCCTCACCGCCCACGACGATTGCGCGACCGCCATCATAGGTCTCCTCGACCTTTGCCATGGCATCGCGCGTGAGCTCCGCCTCAATCTCGCGACGCTGACGGTTGATCTCCTCGAGCTCGGCCGCCAGCGCGCTTGCCTCGATAGGATCGCGGGCAAGCAGCAGGTCGAGCGCCAGCTTGGGATCGGCCATGCGGCCGGCGGCGTTTAAGCGGGGAATGAGCGAAAACGACAGGCCATCGGCCGTAATACTAGAGAGGTCGGCCTTGGCGAGCGCGGCCAGCGCGATATAGCCGGGGCGGGCGGTCACGCGCATCTGCTGGATGCCCTCGGCGACCAGCGCGCGATTCTCGGGCGTGAGCGGCATCATGTCGGACACGGTACCAAGCGCCGCAACCTCGATCAGCGAACGCCAATACGACGGCTTGCCCAGACGCTCGCCCAGGACCTGCACCAGCTTGAGCGCCACGCCGGCACCGGCAAGCTCGCGCGAGGGGCCCTCGTCCTCGAGCTTGGGGTCGGTCAGGGGCACGCCCTGCGGCACCTGGTCGGAGGGCTCGTGATGGTCCGTGACCACCAAATCGATCCCCAGGCTCTCCAGATAGGAGACCTCTTCCTTGGCGGCAATGCCGTTATCGACGGTCACGATCAGCTGGGGGCGAGCGAGCTCGTTAACGCGGTCGAGCGCCGCGCGCGAAAGACCGTAGCCCTCGTCAAAGCGATGCGGAATAAACGGTGTGACATTGGCGCCAAACATGCGCAGCGCCTCGGTCAACAGGCAGGTCGACGTAATACCGTCAACGTCAAAATCGCCAAAGACCGCGATGCGCTCGTGGTTGCGAATAGCACGCTCGACACGGTCGGCAACGGCCGACATGCCCGGGATAATGAGTGGGTCGGCCCAGTCGCGATCGAGCGAAGGCGTCAAAAACAGCTGGCCTTCCTCGATGGATGTAATGCCGTGCGCAACCATAATGCGCGCCACCAACCCGGGTATGCCCAGGCCAGCCGAAAGCTCCTTTTCGAGCTCGGGGTTTTGCTGAGCGACCGCCCAGCGATGCGTCGTCTTAAGCGATGACATAGGCACCCACCCTCGATAGGGGCAGGTCGCCGCGATACCTCTCACGGTTCATAGCGATGAGTCCTCTGTGTATGCCCGCTTCGGCAGGCAGATCTGTTGAACGGATTTATTATACCGTGCAGCGCGGACGCCAATCGCCGCAGCACGCCGCGGTTTCGGTAAACGATGCCGGTAATAGCCTCGAAATATTCGAGCGTTTCTGACGCACGGACGCATGCGAGCGTCTAGGATATCCATTCAAAACGGATTCACGAGCAAAGGGAGTCACAGAGCATATGAAGCAATGGGTTGGACTGGGCAAGTTTCTCGCGGGGCACATGCAGGTCATCGTTCCGATTTGCGTGGCGCTCGGCGTGCTCTTTCCCCAGCAGATCGGCGTTCTCAAGCCCATCGTTCCCGCCCTTTTCGCCTTTATGACGTTCCAAGGTGCGCTGAGCAACACCTTCCATCAGGTGGCCGAGGTGCTCCGCCGTCCCCTGCATCTGATTTTGGCGTTAATTGTCTCGGCTGTGCTCATCCCCATCGCGGCGTATGCCATGGGCTCACTGTTCTTTGGTTCCAACCCCAACCTTGTCTGCGGCATCGTGCTCGAGTACAGCGTACCCGTGGCAGTCACTGCCTTTATGTGGATTAGCATGTTCGGCGGCAACGGCCCGCTCGCGCTCACCATTATCCTGACGTCCTCGGTTATCTCACCTGTGACGATTCCCCTTACGCTCAAGATCCTGCTGGGCGCCACCGTCTCGATCGACGTGCCGAGCATGATGCAGAATATGGCCTTCATGATCGCCATACCCGCCGTGCTCGGTATCGTCATTAACGAACTCACGCGCGGCTGGGGTCATGAGAAACTCTCCCCCGCGCTTTCGCCCGCCTGCAAGTTCATGATGATGGGGGTCATCGCGTCCAACTCCACCGCCATGAGCGAGTACGTGCTGCACATGAACACGGTGCGCCTGGAAGTCGCCCTCTTTATTTTGGTCTTCGCCATCAGCGGCTTTGTCGTCGGTTTTCTGGTCGCCCGTGCGCTGCATCTGCCGTATAGCGAGACGACCACCATGTGCTTTACCTGCGGCATGCGTAACATTTCTTCGGGCGCCGTCATCGCCACGCAGTACTTTCCGGGCGAAGTCGTGTTCCCCGTCATGTGTGGCACGCTGTTTCAGCAGGTGCTGGCCTCGATTATCGGGCACCTCTTTGAGCGCCTGACCGGCGAGGAGCGCGCCAAACAACGCAAGCGGGTCAAGGCCGGCCGCGACGCGATGGCACGCTAGGCAGCACGCTTTTCGCAGGCGCTCGCCTTACTACGCGAGCGTTTCCAGATGTGCATGCAGGCGCTCAGCATCGATATCGAGCGTGGTCTCGGCATTGACCTGGGCCAGACGATAGCCCACAAAGTAGGGCGATACCACCCAACGTGGCAGCGCCTTGGCAATGGTCCGGCCGTCCATGTGGTAGAAGAACAAGTTGTACGACTCCGCGCGACCGCCGTGGTGTTCGTGCAGGATATAGCGCAGGGCCACCTGAATCGCATCGGCAAACAGGTCCGCTTCGGCTTGGTCGCGGACGTCGTCGCTGGCGGCGATTCCCTGTGGAGCCGAGACGTTGACCTCAAAGAATCCCATAATCGGCTCGGTTGAGATGTTGACCGCGACCCTCCCGTGTCGCCAAACATCGATGCCTTCAAAGTTGGCTGAGGTCAGCGCCGCATAGCCGTCCTCCTGTTCCAAGCCCACAATCTGCATGTGTGGATGGACGAGGCTGCCGCCCGAAAGCGGGCCTTTGTTCTTGTACATGAGCACACTGCGGTACTGTTGGGAATCAATCATCTGCTGCCAACAACCCAGGGCAAACCGCATCACATGATGCAGCTCATCCGGTTCATAGGTCACCAGGTCGGCGTCGTGATTGGCCGACTCGATCAATACGGTCTGACGGGTGGCCCGCAAGGTCTTGAACTTATTCTCGAGCCAGATGCAGTCACCGTCGCGCTGGATGATATTGGCGAGCCCCTCCGTGTCGCAAAAGGGGCACGCGGTGCCAGGGCGACGGTTGTCGTCGGGCTTACCGCTCGCCTGCTGAACGTCAAATACCAGCGCCACGGGTTATACCTCCAGCGGCACGATCTTGGTGCCATGGAGCTCGGAGACGCCTAGCGCCGCCGCGACCGCGTCGCGATTTGCCGTAGTGATGCCGCCGCCGGGAAGGATGGTCAAACGATCGCCCGCATACTCGATTAAACGAGCCAGGTGATCGAAATTATCCTCGATCGACGTACCGGCAGCGCCGCCATGCGTGAGGATGCGCGTAACGCCGCAGTCGGCAAGCGTATCAATCGCATCGAGCTGAGCCTCGGACGAGAGTTGGTCAAATGCCATGTGGAAGGTGATGTCAAGGGACTCGCGCTTGCACTCCTCGGTCGCGCAGCCCGTAGCCATAACGAGGGCGCCGAGGGTGAGCTCGTCGAGCGCCCAGCCGCCGGCACAGGGCTTGCAGCAGCCAAAAACCAAGCCGTCAACGCCGGCACTCACAGCAAGGCCCAGGTCTATCTCCATCATGCGCAGCTCATCCTGGTTGTAGTGAAAGTCGCCGCCACGCGGACGGATCATGCACATCACCCGTGCATCGTGTTCGTGGGCATAGTTGGTCGTAGCGCTGATAACGCCGGCCGAGGGCGTGGTACCACCGACGGCAAGGTTATCGCACAGCTCGATGCGCCCCGCACCGGCCTCGATAGCCGCCGGCACCCGCTCAAAGTTCTCGGCACAAAACTCGTACAGCATAGATAGACCCCCAAAGACAGCAGACGTTTTCCGACGGGCATTGTCACACATCCCCATGGAGTTGCGGTGGAATAGGGACTGTTTTGGCCTCTGGAGCCCGTATTCAGTCCCTATTTCACCGCAACTCAGAATGAACTCTTGGGGACGGCACAGCTGGCCGAAAAATGTTGCCGATGGTGAATGTTGCGCAACAAGATTTCGGAATCCCGATTAACCATGGCAGTATCGCATTCGCATTTAGAGGAAAGGATTGCCATGTTTAAGAGCATCCAAAAGAGCGGAAGGATCGCAGCAGTCGCCATTGGCCTGATCGCGGCCCTGTCTCCACTCGCAGCCCCTCCTGCAGCATTAGCCGGCGGTAGCGTACCAACGCCTGAGCTCGAGAAGTCGTATAGCTTTAAGGTCAGCAGCGATAACTCGTATGTCAGCACAAGCGACGATTCAAAGTTCGGCTATTTATACGATTACGATTACGATGAGGATGACGGTTACAACTTAAAGAGCGTATCTCTCGTCAATTTTAAAGACGGCAGTACAAACCCCATTGCCATTCCGGATAAAAGCCTTGGTTCCGCTTGCCCCACATCCAACAATCAACTCTACTGGCAAGACGGCAATAATTTGGTCGTATTCTCTCCAGACAGCCAAAGCCAGACGGTCCATCCCATTAGTTCGGCCAAATATGCCTACACCGATGTAATCGTCTCTTACGATGGCAATAGAGCAGCCGTCGAGCACTATGACTATGAATCTGAGCTTAAAAAAATCGAGATCTATGACCTTAAGTCTGACAAGTTAATTCAAACATATCAATCTGATAAAGATGACTCTTATTGCTACTACTCAGACGATATGAGCCGTCTCTATTTCTTGCCATACGATGCTGAGAAAGGCGTTGTTTCTCTTAGGGTTTTCAATTGCGATACAGGGTCAACGGAATTGAAAACGGTTAACGTGAAAAAAGATGATAGGTCTTCGGACATCGACTATATCGTCACCAGCTCTTACTCGGACGATATTTATCTTCAGAGCGACACCGCATTAATAAAAGCGGACCGTGATGGAAATATGAGCGTTGTTTTCAACGATGATGACCACGCTCCTGAATGGCTTTATTCAAACCCTTCAGCGGAGTTTTATGTCCTCTATACAAAGAAAGGATCGAATGATCTTTTTGATGAGGATGACGGCTATTACTATTTAAATGAAAAGGATGCCAATCTCGATGTTTATGACCCTAATGAAGGAAAGACCACCAGTTCAATTGCATTCCCCTTCGGCGATGGAGGTCTCGGCGGCATCTCGCATGATGGCGGCATCTTGCTTGGGACGTACTCAGACGATGACAAGTCTTCGGCATGCCTAGTCGATGCAAAAACCGGGGCCAAGAGCGAGTTTGATTCTCATTGGTGCAGCCCTACTTTCATGAATGGCGATCGCGAGATTTGGACTGATTATTACGATGAAGACTCATCAACGCTTCACGTGAACATCTACAAGTCCAATATCCCCCACTCGCTGCCCGAGGATGTGCTGTACTTTGTCCAGACTCACCTGCCGTTTGTTATTGGCGGTGGCGTGGCGATTGTCCTTATCATCGGCGGCGCGATCGTTGTCCTTTGCATCCGCAAGAAGCGTGTAAAGGCCGCAAACGGTATGGCAACCACAGCACCCAAGCCCCAGCGAAAGCAGCGTCGCCGCCAGAAGGGCGCCCAGCAGAACGTCGCGACGCCCACAGCACCGGCAGCTCCAACCGAGCCTGCCCGCTTCTGCCGTCACTGCGGAACCCCGCTCGTACCCGAAGCCCAGTTCTGCCCCACATGCGGACAAAAGGTAGACTAGCGAACAAAACCCAATAGACCCCAATCACCAAGGCCCCGTTCCGACACATTCCGGAACGGGGCCCTATTTTGAAGCAAGGGGGTGGCGACCTAGCCATTGGGGACGTTCTTAAACGACTAGTCATTCAAGAACGTCCCCAACGACTACCCCAGCAACGCCGATGTTTTGGCAATGTCAGCGAGCGAGCCGCATTTGAGACAAGGTGGCGTGAAACGAAAGGGCACTGACCTTCTGGTCGCGCCCTTGAAGTTGAACGTCAGATTGTCCAAATGCGGCCCGCGCAGCGTCGACTGGTCCGCCGTTCGGTAGAACGGCGGAACCTCCTAGCCTCCGAGATATGCCTTACGCACGTTATCGTCATGCAGGAGCTCTTGGCCCGTGCCGGTCATGGTAATCTTGCCGGTCTCGAGCACGTAGCCGCGCGTAGCAATCGAGAGCGCCATCTGCGCGTTCTGCTCGACCAGAAGCACCGTGGTGCCGGCCTTGTGCAGGTCCTCGACAATCTGGAAGATCTGCTCAATCAGAATCGGCGCCAGGCCCATGGAAGGCTCGTCGAGCATGAGCAGCTTGGGGTTGCTCATAAGGGCGCGGCCCATAACGAGCATCTGCTGCTCGCCGCCCGAAAGGGTGCCGGCGACCTGGCGACGGCGCTCCTTCAGGCGCGGGAACTGCTCGTAGACGCGCTCCAGGCCCGGAGCAACCGTGGACTTGGGCTGTGTATAGGCGCCCATCTCCAGGTTCTCCTCGACCGTCATCTGCAAAAAGGCGCGACGGCCCTCGGGGACCTGAGCCAGGCCCTTACCCACCAGCTTATCGGCGGGCGTATGGGTAATGTCCTCGCCCATAAACTTGATGGAGCCGGTCTTGGAGCGCAGCAGGCCCGAGACGGTCTTGAGCGTTGTGGACTTACCAGCACCGTTCGCACCGATCAGAGCAACGATCTCGCCCTCGTTGACGTTAAAGGAGATGTCCTTGATGGCGTGGATGGCGCCGTACCAGACGTTGATGTTGTAGACGGAAAGCATCGGCTCTGCCATTTAGTTCTCCCCCTTATCCTGCTTGCCCAGATATGCCTCGATAACGGCGTCATTGTTCTGGATTTCCTCGGCCGTGCCCTTGGCGATGACCTTACCAAAGTTGAGCACGCAAATGCCCTCGCAGATGTTCATTACGAGCGACATATCATGCTCGATAAGCATGATGGCGATACCGAAGGTGTCGCGAATCTTGACGATGTTCTCCATGAGCTCGGCAGTCTCGGACGGGTTCATGCCGGCGGCAGGCTCGTCGAGCAGCAGTAGCTTGGGGTTGGTGGCAAGCGCGCGGACGATCTCCAGACGACGCTGAGCGCCGTAAGGCAGCGATCCGGCCTGCTCGTTTGCCAGATGTTCCATATCAAAGATGGACAGCAGCTCCATGGCGCGCTCGTGGGCGGCCTTCTCGTGCTTCCAATACGTCGGCAGGCGCAGCACGCCCTCAAAGCCGGAGTAACGCTCCTGGTTATGCAGGCCGACCTTAACGTTATCCTCCACCGTCATGGTGTTGAACAGGCGAATGTTCTGGAAGGTACGGGCGATGCCCATACGGTTGACCTGATAGACCGACTTGCCAGAGGTGTCCTCGCCGTCGAGCAGGATGGTGCCGTGCGTGGGCTGATACACCTTGGTGAGCAGGTTGAAGACCGTGGTCTTACCGGCACCGTTGGGGCCGATGAGACCGGCGATCTCGGTCTTGCCGATAGTCAGGCTAAAGTCGTCGACTGCCTTAAGGCCACCGAACTCAATGCCCAGGTGGATGCACTCGAGTGCCGGGCGCTCGCCCAGGTCGCGGTCGGGAACGATGGCGCCAGAAGGGTACGGGACCATCTTGCCCTTCTTGAACTCAAATTTACTGGGCATCGGCTGCCACCTCCTTCTTGGAAGCAAAGCGGTCCTTGACGCGACCGAAGAACGCCTTGAGCTGCGGGTTGTTGGTAAAGATCATGACCAGGATCAGCACGATGGCGTAGATGAGCATGCGGTAATCCGAGAACTGACGGAGCAGTTCGGGAAGCACCGTGAGCAACGCCGCCGCGATGACGGAGCCGCGCATATTGCCCAGACCGCCCAGGACCACGAACACCAGAATGAGGATGGACGTGTTGAAGTCGAACTTGGTGGCGGAGAGCTGCGAGAAGTTACCGCCGAAGAGGGCTCCGGCAGCACCGGCGAGGGCAGCGGAAACCACGAAGGCGATCATGCGGTACTCGGTGACGGAGATGCCTACGGACTCGGCTGCAATCTTGTTATCGCGCACGGCCATAATGGCACGGCCGGTACGGCTGCGAACCAGGTTGAGCACGATCACGAGTGCGACCATGACCAGGATGGCACCGGCGAGGAAGGTCGAGTACGTCGACACGCCCGAGGCGCCCTGGGCGCCCTTGATGATGGCGGTGCCGTCCTCGAGCAGGTGCAGGTCGTCGATCGTGGAGTTGCCCGTGATGTTAAAGATCACGTGCAGGCCGCGCGAGTCGACACCCACGATAAGGCAGGTGACGATTTCTTTGATGATCTCGCCAAAAGCCAGGGTCACGATGGCCAGATAGTCACCGCTCAGGCGCAGGACCGGGATACCGATCAAGAAGCCCAAGATGGCAGCGGCGATAGCGCCGACCACGATGCTGATAATCAGGCGCACCGGATCGGAGGGAACGGCGCTCTCGAGGGCGACCGCGGTGACGATGCCCGTGTAGGCACCAACACTCATAAAGCCCGCATGGCCCAGCGACAGGTCGCCCGCGATACCGACGACGAGGTTGAGGGAGATGGCCATGACGATGTAGGCCGTAATGGGAACCAACTGACCGGCGATCATGCGCGGGATCATATGGTTGGACTGCATAAAGAACACGATGGCGAATGCCACGATGCACATGGCGTACGTGACAAAGTCGTGACGCGTCTGCTTGTCTTTAAGAAACTTCATAACGCTCACCTACACCTTCTCGGGGACGTACTTGCCCAAGAGGCCGGCAGGCTTGACGAGCAGGACGATGATCAAAACACCAAAGACGATGGAGTTGGCAAGGCTCGTGGAAATGTAAGCCTGCGCCATCGCCTCGATAATGCCGATGAGAATGCCGCCGACAAAGGCACCGGGGATGGAGCCGATGCCACCGAAGACGGCGGCGTCGAAGGCCTTGATGCCGGGCATGGCACCCGTCGTGGGCTGCAGCACCGGCGAGTAGGAGCACAGAAGCACGCCGGCGATGGCGGCAAGGGCAGAGCCGATGGCAAACGTCATCGAGATGGTGCGGTTGACGTTGATGCCCATGAGCTGAGCGGCGGCCTTGTCCTCGGACACGGCGCGCATGGCTTTGCCCATCTTGGTCTTACCTGTAAAGAACATCAGGCCGGCCATGATAACCAGGCAGGCGACGATGGTGACGAGCGAGACGGCGCTTACGTTGAACTTGGCCAAGAACTCCGGCACCTGGAAGGTGACGAGCGAAGTGAAGTTCTTGGGCGTGGCGCCCCACAGAAGCTGCGCGGCGTTCTGCAGGAAGTAAGACACGCCGATGGCCGTGATCAGAACGGCCAGCGGGCCTGCTTGACGCAGCGGCTTATAGGCCAGACCCTCGATGAGAACACCGAGAACCGTGCAGGCCACACAAGAGAGAACTACAGATGCCCAGCCCGGGAGGCCGAGATACGACGTGGCGCAGAACGAGACATAGGCACCGACCATGATAACGTCGCCGTGAGCGAAGTTCAGCATCTTGGCGATACCGTAGACCATGGTGTAGCCCAACGCGATGATGGCGTAGACGCTGCCCATGGACAGGCCGTTGACCAGGTATTGGATAAAGACCGTCATGTTCCACATCCCCCTTTCGAATAGGTTTCCAGTTGATGTATGAAACAGGGACGTTACATCGTCCCTAGATACCAAGCAAGCAGGGAAGGCCAAAACCTCCCCTGCTTGGGATCAAAACCGCTCTATGTAAGGCGGCCAATTAGGCCTGTACGTACTTGCCGTCGGTGATGACGTAAGCCGTGGGCTCCTTCTGGACCTGGCCCTTATCGTTCCAGGTGAGCTTGCCGGTCAGACCGTCAACGGTAATCTTGAGCATAGCCTTCGACAGCTTCTCGGCGGCCTCGGTCGGATCGGCGTCGACTCCAAGACCGGCCTCCTTGAGGGCCTCGGCCACCGCGTGCACGCCGTCGTAGGCGTCGGCGGCAAACTGGTCGGGGGTATCGCCGTACTTATCCTTGTAAGCGTTGACGAAGTCGGCGTTCTTCTCGTCGTCGGCGGAGAACGGGGTCATGAGCAGCAGGCCCTCGGCAAGAGAGGTATCGAAGCCCTCAACGCCCAGGATGCCGTCCATGCCGTCGCAGCCCATCATCTTGACGTCGTAGCCCATGTCCTTGGCGTTCTTGAGCAGGACGGACGCCGGCGTGTAGTAGATCGGCGCAAAGATCATGGTGGCGCCGGCCTGCTTGGCCTTGGTCAGCTGGTTGGTAAAGCTCGTGGCGGAGTCGTCCTTAAAGGTCTCCTCGTCAACAATCTCGAGCTTGGACTCAGCGGCCTGGGCCTTAAAGGAATCTGCGATGCCCGAAGAATAGGCGTCGCCGGAGTTATAGAACAGCACGAACTTCTCGTCCGCATACTTCTGCGCCAGGAACTTGGCAGCGTTGACACCCTGGTTGGGGTCGGTGAAGCAAACCTGGAAGACGCAATCCTTGCCGTCGGTGACGTCCTCAGAGGACGCGGACGGGGTGATCATGAACGTCTTGGGGTCGTTACCGCACTCTGCGGCAACGGCAACCGACGCACCCGTGGTGGTCGGGCCGACGAGGGCTTGCATGCCCCAGTCGAGCAGGGTGTTGAAGGCGTTGACGGCCTTCTCGCCATCGGCCTGGTCGTCCTCGGCCTTGCTGGCAAGCGGCAGCTCCTTGGTCGAGAAATCCTTGCAGCCAAGCTCGACACCCTGGGTAACGGACTTGCCGTAGGACGCGTTGGCGCCGGTCAGCGGGCCGATGGTGCCGATCTTAAACGAAGCGTCGCTCGAAGCGGAACCGCTGTCGCCGCCGTTGGAGGAGCAGCCAGCTAGAATGGACATCGCCCCCAGACCTGCTGCGCTCGCGATAACGCTCCTGCGATTCATAACAGGGTTCAATGACTTACCGGTGAGGCTCGACATGCGGCTCTCCTCTCAAATCTCGTCGGGTTTCGGTTACCCGACAGGCCATCCTTCGCCGTGTTCGGCGTTCGCAAAATAGTAGACGCTTTAGTTGAGAAAAGTGGCGATTATTTCAACTTTTCTTTTGTTTTGCCCATTTATCCATAATTCTGCGTATTCCTGTCGGTTTATGCAGTTTAGCCACTTTATTGTGTGAAAGTAATGTTTCCGTTCTGTTACAGGCGTCCTTGCCCTGAATAAAACGGCCCCACCGGTGTCGTTATATGCACCTAGGCGGCGATGTACTTGCCATCCTGAATCACATAGGCCGTAGCGGGCTTTTCGACCTGGCCCTCGTCGTTCCACGCCGACGAGCGCCTGCATGCCCCAGTCGCACAGGGCAAACCTTATGGTGCAAACGTTGACAGTTTGTTACGGAGTTTCGTTTGTAGCGAGCATGTTTCCAATGTTTCCGCAGCGTTTCGGGGGTGCCGTTTTGTGCGACTCCTGTTGCCTGGCGAGCACGCGCCCTCGGTTCACGCTAGAATGCACTCAACCTTTAAGCGGTTAATCCATCCATAAGATGCACGAAGGAGCTATCTATGAGCGAACCCCTGCGCACCGTGAACGTCGGCCTCATCGGTCTGGGAACCGTCGGCGGCGGCGTGGCCCGTCTGATCAAGAGCCACCACGATGAGTACCTGGCAGCCTACGGCATCGACCTTAAGCTGACCCGCGCCTGCGCGCTTGCTTGGGAGCAGGCCGAGGCAGCCGGTATTGAGCGTGAGGCCTTTACGAGCGACTGGCACGATGTCGTCACCGACCCCGCCGTCGACATCGTCGTCGAGCTGATCGGCGGCGAGCATCCCGCAACCGAGATCTTTACCACCGCCTTCGAGAACGGCAAGCACGTCGTCTCTGCCAACAAGGCCCTGCTGGGCCGTCATGTCGAGACGCTCGCCGAGAAGGCGCGCGCATGCGGCGTGCAGATTAAGTGCGAGGCCAGCTGCGGCGGCGGCATCCCCATCGTGAGCACGCTCGAGCACGACTTGGTGGGCAACAAGGTCCTGACCATTGCCGGCATTCTCAACGGCACCACCAACTACATCCTGTCGCGCATGGACGCCGAGGGCGCCGATTACGCCGACGTGCTCGCCGACGCCCAGGCCAAGGGCTACGCCGAGGCCGACCCGTCCGCCGACGTCGACGGCTTCGACGCCGCCAGCAAGACGGCGATCCTCGCCTCCATCGGCTTTGGCACCCGCGTTACCACCGACGATGTGTACCAGCAGGGTATCCGTACCATCGGCGCCGAGGACATCGCCCAGGCCCGCGAGCTCGGCTACACCATTAAGCTGCTGGGCATCGCCCGCAACACCGATGCCGGCGTCGACGTCCGCGTGCACCCCACGCTGATCCCCGCCGATCACATGCTTGCCAAGGTCAACGGCGCCATGAACGCTGTCTACGTGGTAGGCGACGCCGTGGGCGAGACCATGTTCTACGGTGCCGGAGCTGGCTCCTTCCCCACCGCGAGCGCCGTCGTGGGCGATATCCTGTCGCTCTCCGAGCAGATCAGCCGCGGCGTGGCTCCGCTGCCCGAGATTGAGCCCTATGGTCACAACCTCGCCTTTAAGCCCATGGACGAACTCCAGACCAAGTACTATGTGCGCCTGAAGGTCGCCGACCGCGTGGGTGCCCTGTCCGAGACGGTCGACATCTTTGCCAAGCACAACATCTCTATCTCGCTCATCAACCAGGTCGAGGACGGCAAGTCGGGTGTCAGCGATGCCTGCTCGGTCATCTTCCTGACGCACCGCGCGCTCGAGAAGGACGTCCAGGCTGCCGCCGCCGAGCTTGCCAGCGTCGACTGCGTGGCCGAGGTCGCCAACGTCCTGCGCATCGAGGACGTCGAGGCCTGGACCGAAGGCGTCATGGCCAACTAGTCCACTACTTCGAACCTCAACGGAGCTCAACGCAAAAGGCGCGCTGCCTGCATCAACCGCAGGCAGCGCGCCTTCTATTATTTGGACGGAACCCGTATCCCGACATTCCTTGCTACTTGCCGTCGTCGTCCTCGGCTTCTTCTCTTGCATAGAGCTCTAGCATGCGGCGGCGGTATTCGTGCACGGCGAGCTTGGCGCGCTCCAGGCGGCGGCGCTCACGCGGAGTCAGCTTGGACGGGTCGATCTCGTCGCCATAGGTCTTCTCGGCCAGCAAATGAGCGGCGTCCACGATACGGGCATCGATGTGCCCGCTTGCCGCCTCGGTCGAGAGGCGGTCGGCAATGGAATCAAGGGTAGGTATGCCGTCGAGCGAACGCCCATGTCCATGCGAGGTCAGCAGCTCGTGCTCGCGTGCGAGCAGGCTCGCCAAATCGTGATGGGCGCGCAGGATGTCGAGCGCATCGGATGGATGCTCGGCAACCTCTGCCACGGCAGCGACCGGTGCGGCGTCGACCACGCGGTAGAAGAGCTGCGCGAGCAGCGGCATCAAGAACACCGTGATGGCACCGGCGGCAACCATGACCGACGCAATATCTTGCGACAGCGCGCCCGCGTTGACGGCAACGCTCGTCACGGCAACGATGATCGGAAGCGCCGTGGTGCAGTACAGGGCCACGGTAATGCGACCATACGCCGACACATCGCGCGTCGCAGGACAAATGCCCATAGAGATGAGGATAGGCACGGCACGAATAATCAGCAACGCCACGATAAAGCCCGCGAGCAAGCCCGGACGCGACGCCACGGCCGTCAGGTCGATCTTTGCGCCCGATACGGTAAAGAACACCGGAATCAAAAAGCCGTAGGCCAGGCCGTCGAGCTTGGTCTCGAGCGTATGGTTGCCCTCGGGGATGATATAGCGCAGGACAAAGCCGGCGGCAAAAGAACCCAACACGATATCGAGATCAAAGACGGCCGAGAATGCCACGAGCGTGACCAGGATGAGCACCGTCAGGCGCACGAAGGTCTGCGACGTGGTATCGGCGCGTTCCTCGACAAACGCAAAGAAGCGGCTGCCGACGCGCTTGGAGCGGCTTGGGACCACGGCCAGCAACACGCAGACCACCGCAAACAAGCCAAGGATTACAAGCGTCTGGATGCCAGTGCGAGCAGACAGCAGCACCGACATGGCGAGCACGGGACCGAGCTCGCCCCAAGTGCCATACGCGAGAATCGAGTCACCAACACGCGTGCCGGTGAGCGAGCGCTCGCGCATGATGGGCACGAGCGTGCCGAGCGCCGTCGAAGTGAGGGCAAGCGTCACGGCGATACCGTCGAAATGACTGACCGAGAACCACGGAGTAAAGCGCACGGCAAGCCAGGCGATACCAAACGTGACGACCCACGTCGCCAAGCCGTAGCGCCCCTCGACGCCCGTGATGCTCTTGGGGTCGATCTCAAAGCCGGCGAGCAGGAACAAAAAGGCCAGACCGAGCTCGGACACAAGCGAGACCTCGGCATCTACATGGATAATGTCGAGCATATGGGGTCCCAGCACCGCGCCGAACACGAGCAAAAAGACCGTTTCGGGAATGGGTTTTCCGGGAATCGCCGAGGCGATGAAGGGGCTTGCAAAGGCCACGAGCGCGATGATGGCGAGTGAAACGAATGCCATGTGATGCCTTTCTCTTGTTTGCGCTTCACTGTAGCACCCTCGCCGTCCTCAACGCGCCGCGAGCTGTCGTATCATAGTGAGGTTTACAAACATGTGGCTCAAGGCGACCGCAGGGCAGACCCCGCAAACCGACCGCTGCCGCATACCGTACCGTACGCCCAACCGATCAGGAAGGCAGGAACCAATGGTCTCTCGTATCTACGTGGAGAAGAAACCCGGGTTCGACGTCGAGGCTCAGCAGCTCAAGGGCGAGCTGACCGAAATTCTCGGCATCAAGGGCATCGAGGCCCTGAGGATCATCAACCGCTACGACGTCGAGGGCATCGACGAGGAGCTTTTCCGCTCCTGCGTGCCGACCGTCTTTAGCGAGCCCCAGGTCGATGTGACCTACGACGAGCTCCCCGCAAGCGATGGCGCCGTCTTTGCCGTCGAATTCCTGCCTGGCCAGTTTGACCAGCGCGCCGACTCCGCCAGCGAGTGCGTGCAGCTCATCAGCCAGGGCGAGCGCCCCGCCGTGCGCTCCGCCAAGGTCTATATGATCTCGGGTGCTCTGGACGAAGCCGCCATCGAGGCCATCAAGCACTACGTGGTGAACCCCGTCGAGGCGCGCATCGCCTCGCTCGACCTGCCCGAGACGCTGCACATGGAGACCCCCGAGCCCCAGCCCGTCGAAGTGCTCGACGGCTTCCGCGAGCTCGATGAGACCGGCCTTGCCGCCTTTATCGCCGATCGCGGCCTTGCCATGGACGAGGCGGACATCGCCTTCTGCCAGCAGTACTTCCGCGATGAGGACCGCGACCCCACCATCACCGAGATCCGCGTGATCGACACCTACTGGTCCGACCACTGCCGTCACACCACCTTCGGCACCGTCCTGGATGACGTGACGATCGACGACGCCGTGGTGCAGCAGGCCTTCGACCGCTACATGGAGATGCGCCACGAGCTCGGTCGCGACGCCAAGCCCGTCTGCCTCATGGACATGGGCACCATCGGCGCCAAATACCTTAAGAAGACCGGCGTCATGACCGATGTCGACGAGTCCGAGGAGATCAACGCCTGCACCGTCAAGGTGAAGGTCGATGTCGACGGCGAGGACCAGGACTGGCTGTTCCTGTTTAAGAACGAGACCCACAACCACCCGACCGAGATCGAGCCCTTCGGCGGTGCCGCCACCTGCGTGGGCGGCGCCATCCGCGACCCGCTCTCGGGCCGCAGCTACGTGTACCAGGCCATGCGTGTCACCGGCGCCGGCGACCCCACCGTCCCCGTGTCCGAGACGCTCGAGGGCAAGCTGCCGCAGCGCAAGCTCGTGACCACTGCCGCCGCCGGCTACTCCAGCTACGGCAACCAGATCGGCCTTGCCACCGGTCAGGTCAACGAACTCTATCACCCCGGTTACGTGGCCAAGCGCATGGAGGTCGGCGCCGTCGTGGGCGCTACCCCGGCAAAC
>CAUAEH010000027.1 GCA_958427975.1 uncultured Collinsella sp.
GCGATTGGCGAAAATGCGTTGGTGGAAATGGTGAAAATTATATTGACGCTAACAGAGGGTCGACTCCCTCCGCTGCCTCAAGGGCGTAGACACCGCGTCCGCCGCCGACCTCGTGTTCGAGGCCGGCGAGTTCTCGAGGTTCAGGAATGCCCGCTCGTTCGCGGCGTGGGTCGGCCTGACGCCCTCCGAGCACTCCAGCGGGGAGAGCGACCGCAGGGGCGCGATCACCAAGGCCGGCAACAAGCACCTGAGGAAGGCGCTGGTCGAGGCCGCGTGGCACTACCTGACGTGCTCGGGGCGGCCGAAGGACCTCGCCAGGGGCCAGGCCCCGGACCGGGTCGCCCGCAGGCATGCCGCCAAGGGCGTGCGGAGGCTGGTCGAGAGGCGGGAGGCGCTGCTCGCGCGCGGGGTCCACGGCAACAAGGCGAACGTGGCCACGGCGCGCGAGCTCGCCTGCTGGGTATGGGCGGTCGGCCTCATGGCCGAGGAGGCGTAGGGGGGGGCGGTCCCCCGCACATAAGCCAGTCACCCCGGAAGCGGTTCGATCCGAAGCCGTTGAGGCGAACCTCAGGTCCCTTTTCTGCGAGCGCCCAGGGCGCCACACGCGTGCACAGACTGTCGGTTCGACGTAGAAGCCTCAGCCGTAGCAACGGATTGCCCAGCGAGAGATCGCCGCGGGCGGATATTAAACTGCAAAGACGAGCGTCGGTAAGACACGCCGAGGTCGCCGCGGACGGGCTGATATAGGGAGAGGGCCTGACCCCATATCGTTGGGGCCAGGCCCGATTTTGCCTCTTGACAATGTCCTGCTCATATTAAAAGGAACGTCCCCAAGTGCCGCCTTCGGTAGCGATGGCAACGCCACAGGTACAAGCGCCACTTTAAGCCAGCCAAGGGAACACCGTTGTTTTGGCAACGACAGGCACTATGACCCAATCCGAGGGCACTGAAAAGGCAGGAGCCCCCGCTCGTGACCGCGGGTCGGGGCTGCGACAATGATGTTGAAGTGCCATAGGCGCAGCCGCGCCGCAACGAGGTTGGGAGGCTCCCATGCCAAAGTATTCTACCGCGTTCGGGATGGACGTCCACCTGAGGTCGACCACCGTCTGCGCCCTCGACGCGGACACCGGCGAGGCCGTGACGAGGAGGTTCCCCGGCAACCCCTGGGGCGAGATCGCCGGGTGGATGGATGGGTTCCCCGGGCCGTCGCTCGCGGCCTACGAGAGCGGCTACCTCGGCTTCGCCCCGCAGCGGGAGCTCGCCGGGCTCGGCGTCGAGTGCGTCGTCGCCGCGGTCTCGAAGATCCCCAGGTCGGCCGCCGACTCGGCCTCGAAGAACGACAGGAACGACGCCGCCAGGATGGCCAAGGCGATACTCGCCCACGACATCTCCCCCGTATGGGTCCCCTCCCCCGAGGTCGAAGGCATCAGGGACCTCGCCGGCGCCTACGACGGGGCGACCGCGCGCCTGGCGACCGCCAAGCAGCGGCTGCTCGCCTTCCTCGCAAAGCGGGGGTTCGTCTACGGCGGCACCACGCCCGCCGGCAACCCGAGGAAGTACTGGACCTACGACTTCCTGAGATGGCTCGACAAGGTCAGGCCGGAGGACGATGGCGGGGTTCGGACGCTCGCCGCCCTGAGGAACGAGGTCGAGGCCGCGGCGGAGGCCCGGGCGGACCTGCTCTCCGAGTACAGGGCCGCCGTGGATGCCAGCCCGATCGCCGCGGAGGTGGCCGCCCTCCAGTCGATCAAGGGCTGCGCCTTCGCGCTGGCCGCAGCCTTCTCGGCCGAGGTCGGCGACTTCACGAGGTTCCGTTCCGGAAGGCAGGTCACGGCCTATTTCGGCCTCGCGCCGAGTCAGAGGTCGAGTGGCGACTCCGTGCGGCTCGGAGGCATCAGCGGTGCGGGCAACGCGCTCGTGAGGAAGCTGGCCGTTGAGGGTTCATGGTGCTACGCCGCGGCACGGCACCAGCCGAAGCTCATGCCAAGGGACACGGGCGTGCCCCTCGAGATAAGGATGCACGGGAGGAAGGGGTCCGAGCGGCTCCTGCGGCGGCGCGAGGAGTTGCTCGCCCGCGGCATGCCCGCGGCGAAGGCCAACGCGGCCACCGCGGCCGAGCTCGTGAGGTGGCTCTGGGCCCTCGGCATGATGTGCCGGGAGGGCGCGGAATAGACATGGCCCCCGTCCCGGCGAGCCGGGCGGCCTTCGGGGATACCCCCTATTTCGCTGTGCGCGCGGAGCCCTCCGCATGCGCCTCGACAGACTTGGGGAACCCCGCCGAAGGAATGGAGTGCGGGCCGACAGAACGGTATCCGCGGATATGAGACTGAGCCGAAGGCGTCGATGACATGCCGGGGGCGGACCGGGACGGGTTAACGGCAGGCCCCGCCGACCGATTGCAAGCGGTCGGCGGGGCCATTGTGGCTCTTGACAGCGGATTGGGTCATATGAGCGAAAGCCCGCCAGAGCGAGCAAGGTGCCTTGAAACGAGGCGGCATTGACCTTCTGGTCATGCCGCCGAAGTTGAAAGGCAGATTGCCGCTCTGGCGGGCTTGCAGCGTCGAGCCGTTGCGCGGTTTGGAAAACCGCGCAACTAGAGCTACATCACCATAACGTAGCGCGATCCCACGTAGTACTGCTTACCCATCAGGACCGGTTCGCCATTAGGACCGGTAAAGCCGGCACGCAGGTTGAGCAGTGGATCGTGTGGAGCAATGCCCAACTCGGCCGCCTGCTCGGCATTGGCGCGAACAGCCTCGACCGTACGGTAGCCAACCGAGACAATCGGGATTCCGCCAACACGCTCGACCTCGGCAAAAATCGACTTGTCCTCAAGATCGGCCGTCAACAGCTCGCGGTAGGCATCAAACGGCACAAAGATGTTCTCCTCAAAGATGGGCTCGCCGTCGGCCGTACGCACGCGCTTGATATGCAGCAGCAGCGCATCCTTCTGCAGGCCAAAGAACTCCATCTCGTTTTGGCGCGCCGGAACGATCTGGCGATCGATCACGTGCGCACCAGCCTTCATGCCGTTGCCGGCACACAGCGCGGTAAACGTCTGCAGCGTCGAGGCGTGGAACTGGCGATTGATGTGCGGCGTGGAGACAAAGGTGCCACGGCCCTGCTGCTTAACCAGGTAGCCATCGGAGCACAGCTCCTCGACGGCGCGGCGCACCGTAATGCGGCTCACGTCGTACTGCTCGGCTAGCTCAAGCTCGGACGGAATACGCTCCTTGGGTGCATAAACACCTTTCTCGATCGCATCCTTGATTTCGTCGTAAATCTGCTGGTAAAGCGGTGCATTTTTGGGTGCAGGCATATCTAATCACTCTTATCGAAATATCGAAATAACTAATACGTATATAACGTCTAGTTTCATATTACCTCATAATGATAAAACGATACACCCTCCCTACCAAAAAGCGACAGCTTCATTTTGGTAGGTTTTATCTGGGTAAACGAGAGCCTCTCGAAAGCAACGGGGCTTTCGGGGGGGCTCGTTCGGATGGGTTGCGCAGGACCGGCAAAATGCCAATACCCTACTTGCCGTCGTCCTGCTGCAGGCTGTCCTGTTCGCTGAGGCGCGCCTGCCTGCTGGCCATGCGTGCGGGCTTGTCGGGATCGGGAACGGCCGTGGGCATGGGCTCGTCGACATGACCACCCCACCAGCCGCCCACAAAGTTGAGCGTGTGGAACAGATTGATCACGGCGCCGGGATCAAAGTCGCACACCAGCTTGATAATGTCCTGACTCTCGTAGGTCGAGACAACGGTGTTCAGCAGGTACATCTTTTCGCGGCTATATCCGCCGACGACCTCGGCGCAGCTAATGCCGTGCTGAAAATGGTTTACGTAGGCAGTCATGACCTCGTCTGCCTTACGCGTCGTGATCTGCAGCGTCACGCGATCGTAGCGACGATAGAAACTGTCGATGGTCTTGGTCGAAATAAACTGGAACACGATGGAATACGCCGCCTTGTCCCAGCCAAACATAAAGCCAAAGATCGCCAGGATAAAGCAGTTGAAACCAAAGATGACGCCCCAGATGGTCTTGCCCGTGTGGTTGGAAACCCACAGCGCGATAAAGTCGGTGCCGCCGGTGGATGCGCCGGATTTAAGTGCGATGGCAGCGCCCAGACCCGAGACCACGCCGCCAAAAATGATGAGCATGATCTTGTCGCCCAAAAATGGAGCGAAGTGAAAGACGTTGAGGAACAGCGACGAGAGCACGACCTGCATCATCGAGAAGATGACGAAGCGCTTGCTAATGCCGCTCCAGCATAGGAGCGCCACGGGGATGTTGAGCGCGAGCATACCGAGCGAAATATCGATGTGAACGCCACCCAGCGAGGTAACGCGATCGAGCAGGACCGCAACGCCGGTAAGACCGCTCGGAAGCAGGTCGGCGGGCTGAATGAACGCCTGGATCAGGAATGTCTGGAGAACGGCGGAAATCGTGACCGCCACGGCAGTAATGGCGCGGCGGACGATGGTAAGGCGGCCGAGCACGAGCACGCGGTCCGTGAGCTGATCGATGGCGTTCGCCACGCGGGCTCCTTTCGAAGGCAAATCTGGTTGTGAGGCATGTCGGCGATTGTAGCACGGAGCATGCGGGGGCGCTTCAATTCACCCTCCCTCGACAACCAAAGCGGGACCAGCAACCCCACGACCAAAGGCCCAAATAACAAGTGAGTAGACTTTACGCGACCTGCAGAGCACACCCAAAACCGCCACCCCTGTGACCTGCGGTTTTACTAGAGCAGATGCGCTTTGTGCTCGTCTTGCACCAAAAAGTCTACTCACTTAGTCCGAATCGAAGCCAAACGGATCCAAATAGATGACAAATTAAGCCAATCCGCAGCAAAAGACGCGTGAATCAGTGCTTCTCGCGGCGGATTGACGCTACAAAGCGGCCAAAATGTCGGTCAGATTATCGATAACGGCATCGGCTCGCGATTGATCGAGGTTGACACCCTCGTGCGGACGCAGCGCCAGGACGCGGGCGCCGGAGCGCTTACCAGCCTCGATGCCCAAAGGCGAATCCTCTATAACCAGGCACTCGGCAGGCTCCACCCCTAGCGCCTCCATGGCACGCAGGTAGATCTCGGGGTCGGGCTTAAACGCACTGCACTCGTGACCGCTGATGGTGTAGTCCAACACGTCGGCGATACCGGCAATCTCCACCAGCTCGTCGATCAACTCGCGATAGGACGAGCTCGCGATGGCACACTTCACGCCGCGCTCGTGCAGCTTGCGCATCACCGGCTCCGTCTGCTCGTTGAGCAGCTCGGCATACGGAACGGGGTGGTCCGGGCTGTAGACCTGCTTGTACTCCACGCGCAGGCGCTCGCGCAGCTCAACATCGTCGGGCACCAGCGCCTCCCAAATGGCCGGCTCGTTAGACCCCGAAAGATCGGGAATCTCGTCAAAGTGGAACCCCTTCTCTTCCATAAACGCCACGCGGCGACGGTTGTAGAACCACTCGGTATCGACCAGCACGCCGTCCATGTCAAACAGCACCGCCTTAATCATACGCATCTCCTCCCACCTGCCAAAAAGGGACAGGTTTATTTTGGTAGGTTTTATCTGGGATTTGCGACGCGACAGACACGCCCTCCCCAGAGCAAAAAAGGGGACGGGGCGCAAACCCCATCCCCTCTCAATCAACCCGTAAGGTCTACTTACTTGTGATTAGTAGGAAAGCTTCCACATGTAGCGACGCATGGTCAGCGGGTGCTGACGGGCCTCGGCGATCTGGTTGCCGTACTCGCGCATAACGGCGAGGTGCAGCAGCGGGTTGAAGTAGGTGACGACGCTCGCGGGCACGGCGTCAGCCAGGCCGTAGTCCTTGGAGTCGATCAGAGCGACCTTGGCGCCCATGCGCTCAAGGAAGGTGAGGGCGCGGGCGTCCATCGGACGGGTAGCGCCATCGGACATGAAGAAGACGTAGGGCTTACCCTCGGTGGAAACCTCGAACGGGCCGTGGAAGTACTCGCCGGTGTTGTAGGCGGCGGCGTCGATCCACTGCATCTCGGTGAACAGGAAGGCAGCGTGAGAATAAGCCATCTTCTCGGAGGCACCGGAAGCCATGAAGTAGATCATCTTGTCGTCCTTGAAGTCCTCGGCGAACTTCTTGGCGAGCTTCTTGCAGTGCTGAGCGGCGTTCTCGCAGAGATCGAAGATGTTGGTGAGGCCGGTGATCATGTCCTCGTAGTGGTCATAACCCTCGGTCTGCTGAAGGATCTCGAGAGCAAGAGCGATGGCGTAGCCGGGCTTCTCGCACTTGGCAGCGTAGTTGGCGTGGAAGCCGTGGACGATGACGTGGTCGGCGTCGACGGTCAGAGCGGAGCCAGCCTTGTTGGTGAGGGAGACGACCGGGCAGTTGTGCTTCTTGGCGGTCTTGTTGGCCTCGACGGTCTCGGGCGTGGAGCCACCGAGGGAGCAGGTGATCACGAAGGTGTGCTCGTTGACCCAGGAGGGCGTGTCGTAGTTGAACTCGTTAGCAGTGAAGATCTGAACGTTCAGCTTGTCCGTGTTGTTGGCCAGGAAGTACTTGGCGGGGTACAGGTCGGACATGGAAGCGCCGCAGCCGACGAAGGCGACGCTGTGGATCTCGTGGTTGGACAGGACGTCAGCGACAATCTGCTTAGGGAGGTTAAGGTCGATCTCGTACATCTGACACATTCCTTTCGATTTTTGCGGCGCCACATTGCCGGGCGCACGCAGGGTTACCGTGATTTGGACCGAGTCGCCGGCCCGTTGAGGATGTGACAAAGGGACTGCCCTTTGTCACGTATAGGGATGGAAGCCTGCCTGGGGTATGGGATGCCAGGCAGGCCCCGGGGGAAAGCGGTTGGACGCTTGGTCGCGACTAGGCCAGGATGCCGGCCGCGGAGAGGGCGATGCCGCCCACGATGGCGATCACGAGAAGCCAACCGGTGTTGACGTTCTTCTTGATGAGCCAGTACATAAGGCCGGTGAGGCCAAGGGAGATCATCTGGGGCATCATGCCGTCCAGGATGTCCTGGATCACAACGGTGCCGTCAGCGAACTGCAGCGGGGTGGTGGCGCCGATCAGCGTGGCGATCATGCCGCCCACGGACATAAGACCCACGATGCCGCAGACATACATGAGCTTCTCCATGAGGTCGCCGCCCTGAAGCTTGCTCAGGTACTCGTGGCCGCCCTGATAGCCCATCTTGGCTGCGAACCAAGTGATCAGCACAGCGGGGACGATGGAGATGAGCATGGCCAGGATCGGGCCCATGATGGAGCCCTGCTGAGCCAGCTGAACGCCCAGACCAAAGGCGATAACGCGGATGGCGCCCTGGAAGAAGGAGTCACCGATGCCGGAAAGCGGACCCATGAGGGAGGTCTTGACCGCGTTGATCGAATCGGGATCGAAGTTCTCGGGATCCTTGGCGTACTCCTCCTCCATGGAGGCGGCGAGGCCCAGGATGAAAGCGCTCGTCTGCGGGGTGCAGTTGTAGAACGCCATGTGACGGTGGTAAGCCTCTTTCTTGGCCTCGAGCTGCTTGGGGTCAGACTCGTCGGGATAGAGGCGGTCGAGCGTGGGAACCATGCCGTAGAGGAAGCCCATGTTCATCTGACGCTCGTAGTTCCAAGAGGCCTGGATGGCCCAGGAGCGCCAGAAGAACTGGCTGACCTTCTTGTTCAGGGACACGTCCTTGGTTGCGGTTGCCATAGTGTGTTCCTCCTTAGTCTTCGTCGTCTTCGAGCGGATCGTAGTCGGAATCGACACCGGCGGCTGCATGGGAACCGTTGAACTTGAAGCCCATGAAGACGACAGCCAGGCACACACCGATCAGAGCGACCGCGATGACGGACAGGTTGAGGTAAGCGGCGAGCAGGAAACCGATGAACAGGAACGGAGTCATACCCTTCTTGATCATCATGGTGAGCAGCAGGGCCAAGCCGTAGGCGGTCATGATCTTGGTCGAAACGTTAAGACCAGTGGACAGCCACTCGGGAACCATGTTGACGATGGTCTGGACCAGGTCGGTGCCGACAAAGACGGCGAGGAAGATCGGCAGGAAGTACATGAGAGCGTACAGACCGGAGCCGGCGCAGATGTGCATACGGTAGGCGGTCTTGAACTTTCCGTTATCGATCGCGTTATCTGCCACATGGGTGAGGGCGGCGATGATGGAACGGAACACGATGCCGAGGAGCTGACCCAGGACGGCGACCGGGATGGCGATCGTCATGGCGGTCTCGGCAGAAGCATCGGTCAGGCACGCAAAGGCAGCGGCCACGATGCCGCCCAGGACCATATCGGGCGGAACGGCGGCGCCGACCTGCACCAGGCCCATGGACACGAGCTCGACGGCGGCACCGACGGCAAGGCCGGTGGGCACATCGCCCAGCAGCAGACCGACGAGCGTAGCGCCAACGAGGGGCTGCTCGAAGTTAAGACGACCGAGCAGGCGGGAGTCCCACATGCAGAACACGCCGACGAGGCCGACGAGCACCGCACTGATGAACGTATTCATACCCTTCTCCTTTCAGTCAGGCAAAAGCCTGGTTGATTACAGCTTGGCGTCGATGTCGACGCTCTGATACGTAGGGGTCTGCTGGACATAGAGCTTGATGCCCATGTCGAGCAGCTGGTTGACGTCGGCCTTCTGGGTGGCGTCGAGGAAGACGGAGCTGTCCTTGCCGCCGACCTGATCGGCACCGTCGTGGTTGGCGGTGGCGCCCAGGTTGATGGCGTCGAGCTTGTAGCCCTGGCAGAACTGCAGCATCTCGGCCGTGTTGCCAAAGACGAACATGACGCGCTCGCCGAGGGTGTTGAGCTTGTCCATCTTGGCGAGGGCACGCTCGACGGTGAAGACGTTCAGACGCACGCCCTGGGGCTTGGCCAGCTTAAGAGCGCCCTTCTTGATGTCATCGTTGGCGGCAGCGTTGTCGACGACGATGATGCGCTCGGCCTGAACCTTGGTGGTCCAGGTAAAGACGACCTGGCCGTGCAGCAGACGGTAGTCAAGACGTGCGAGGACGATCTTGGCGGGACCGGAGCTGTGACGGGGCGCCTTGGCCTTCTTGGCGGGAGCCGCGGCAGCCTCGACCGGTGCGTTGGGGTTGGTCAGACCGGTGCGGGCCTCGTTGATGAGGGCCGCGAGCTCGGCGCCCTTGACGGGGACGGGGCTCATAGCGAGCGTCAGTGCCAGCGGAATGTTGAAACCGCTGACAACCGTGAACTTCGTGCCGTTCTTGGAAAGCTCGACCATGTTGTTGTTGACCGAGCTGCCGAGCATATCGGTCAGCACATAGACGGTGTCGTCCGTGTTGAACGTGGCGATCATGGCGTCCACCTTATTGGTGATGGGCTCCTTGTCGTCACGAGCAAGCGACACGACGTGGACGTTCGACACGTCGCCGAGAACCATCTCGAGCGTGTCTTTGGCGCCTGCGGCCAGGCCGCCATGAGATGCGAGAATGATCTGATTCATCTTGCCTCCTCCTTTTCGTTATGGTCATTATAACGTCTTATACGTTGCGGATATTGCTAATTAGTATAAAGACCGTTCGCGGGTGAAAATCGACCGTTGACGGGTTTAACGTACTTGAAACGTTGGGGCTGGGTAGGCCGGCGCTGGCTGGATAACCCCAAATCAGACGCCTTGCCAATCCCCTATCGCACGAAGTACCAGGGGCTTTCCTGCACGGTGGGCTCCAACGCAATGCCCGTGCGCTCCTTAAACAGATCCATGTCCTGAGATTTTTCGGTCCACCACGCGTTGGGCTTAAAGGTCATGCTCTCAACAACATGACCGACAAACACACTGTTGCGTAGCTTGGAGAAGTCGGTGTTCATAATCAGGATGGACGCGAGCACCAGCACGATGCCCAGGACTTTGATCACGCCGGCGGGCTCGGCATAGACACCAATGCCCACCAGTACAGTGACGACCGTCTCGAAAGACATTACGACGGGAACTTTCGATGTCTCGAGCCCCATGGACAAACCCTGCATATATAAGATGTAAGCCACGGCTGTGGGGATGAGTCCAAAGCCAAGGAACAGCAGCAGCAGCTGTGGCGACATTGCCGCGGCGACATCCGGCCACGGAGCCGCGATAGCCGCCATAACCGCACCGCCAAAAACAAAGCCCCAAAACGTGACAGCCAGCGGGTGGACCGTCTTGGTTGCTATCCGGCTAAACACCGCGAGCGACGCACCGCAAAGGCCTGCAATCACGCCCGACGTGACGCCCCAAACCGAAAAATGAAAACCGGAAAGGTCGCCATTGGTCACCGCAAGCACGCAGCCAACGATGTTAAAGACAATGGCAACGAGTTTGTTGGGGGTCACGTCCTCGCGATAAAGCACGCGGCCGAGCATGACGCCAAACACCGGCGAGGTGTAGAGCAGCACCGAGGCCGTGGACATGCCCACCTCGCCCATGCACTCGTAATAGCAAGTGTTGGCGGCGGCCAAACCGACGATACCGACAAGCGCACAGGGAACAAGCTCTTTAGGGCTTGCCCTGAACAGGGCAAGCGGACCCTGAGCCACGGTAGACCCCTCACCCGGACGGCAGCCCATAAACATCAGGACCGGCGCCAAGATAAGCGCTCCGACCAACAAGCGAAAGGCAGCCATGCTCTGGGACGAAACGCCCATGGCCGAGATGCCGTTTACAAAGATTCCGATGCTGCCCCACATAAGCGCGGCGATTAGCACCAGCACATAGCCCAGATTGCTTTTCTTCAACGCAGCCTCCTCGGTATTGTTTCCAATATGTTTCACACTACGTTATAGTCGTTATATACATTTTTCAAGACACAAATCGGCGAGCGGAAAAATCTGCTCTACCGCTACAACCCATTGGTGCAAAGGGGTCAGGTTCATATGCGCCAACTTGGTGCAAAGTAACCTGTCCCCAATGACTAGGACTGTCCCCAAGTGCCGAACGTCTCCAAGTGCCGCATCTGGGCCAAGGCGACGCCGATGCTTTGGCAACGCCAGCGAAAACCCACCTGAGCGAGCAAGGTGCCTTGAAGCGAAGCGGCATTGACCTTCTGGTCATGCCGCTGAAGCTGAAAGGCAGATTGCCGCTCAGGTGGGTTTGCAGCGTCGAGCCGTTACGGCGTTTGGTAAAACGCCGTAACTAATAATCCAGCTTCCACATGTAGCGGCGCGTCATGTAGTCCTTGTGCGTGACGGCAGAGAGCGCGCGCATGTACACATTGTTGAGGATCGGGGCGAAGATCAGGTGGTTGAAGTACTCGCTCACGCTGTCCTTGATGTCGTTGAGGCCGAGCTCCTTGGCGTCGAGCTGATAGACGCGCTCGCCACCGTACTGGTTGACGAAGCGGATGCCGCGCTCGTCGTTGCAGCGGCTGCGGCCGACGCTGATGAGCTGGAACAGCGAGGTGCGCTTGTCCAGGATCTCGAAGGGGCCGTGGAAGAAGTCGCAGGTGTTGATGGTGCAGGAGTCGATCTGCAGCATCTCCTGCACGTTGCAGATGCTAAAGACGTAGGCAGCACCAAAGAGCGGGCCCTGGGCCATGACGTTAATGCAGGGCTTGTCGGCGTTCTGCTCGGCCCACTTGGCGGCAAGCGGACGGGTGTACTCGACGGCCTTGCGATAGATGGGGTCAACCAGGTCGAAGGCGGCCATAGCGGTCTCGTACTCGGCATAGCCCTCGGTCTGCTGCGTGAGCTCCATGGCGATCATGGTCACGACGGCGGAGTTGGTGCGGCCCATGCAGGACTCGTCGACGGCCAGGCTGTCATACTGGATCTTATAGTCGCAGACCTCGGTGAGGCCGGACTCGTCAACATAGATGGCGATGGTGCTGGCGCCGTGGTCCTTGGCGACCTGGGCGGCGACGATGGTCTCCTTGGTGCCGCGCATGGACACGACGACGGCCAGGGTGCTCTCGTTAACGTAAGCAGGAGTTGCGTGCACGAACTCGTTGCTGGTGTAGCTAGAGCTCACGACCTGCGTGGCCTCGTGCTCCATAAAGTACTGGGCAGGATAGTTGCCGCCGTTGGATCCGCCGGCGCCAATCCACACGACGCGCTTGATGCCGCCCTTGTCTGCCTTGTCAGCCAAAACCTGGGAGACGACATCCTTAACCTGTTCCTGAGTAGTCATCGTGCATCAGCCTTTC
This sequence comes from uncultured Collinsella sp., assembly GCA_958427975.1. Taxonomy (GTDB): domain Bacteria; phylum Actinomycetota; class Coriobacteriia; order Coriobacteriales; family Coriobacteriaceae; genus Collinsella. Next base: position 12,144 of record CAUAEH010000027.1, read on the forward strand.
TTCTCGTTTGATGCTCTCGATGGCATACAAGTTACATACATGTTTTGGTTATGTCGACTAGTTGTATGCTATATTTGTCTTAGAAATTTTGCTGATGAGGTTTTTGATAACTAGCTACCAGCGGTTTTGTTGTTGTATTGGATACATCCTTGATTCGATAAGCATACAAGTTAGATATAGGTTAATCGAATGAGCACTTCGTCAAAAAAGAACTTGGCCCAATACGAGCGCTTGGCGGGCATGCTGCGTGACCGCATCGCCGCCGGCGTCTACGCGCGTGAAGACAAGCTGCCGTCCGAGATGGAACTCATGGACGAATCGGGGCTGTCGCGCAGCACCGTGCGCCATGCCCTTAAGGTGCTCGTTGATGAGGGTCTGGTTCGAACCGAGCGCGGGCGCGGCGCCTTTGTGGCCGACACGCCCGCGCTCCACGAGAACAACCTGGTGTTTTCGAGCTATACCAAGCAGGTCGAAGGCCAGGGCATGAAGCCCACCACGCGCACCGTAGACTCGGGCTTTGCCAAGGCGGCCGGCAGCATAGCTAAATTCTTTGACGCCGCCGTGGGCAGCAAGCTCGTCAAACTTGTCCGCCTGCGCTACCTGGACGATGCGCCGCTGTGCCTGGAGACCACCTATCTACCACCGAGCTTTGAGGCACTCATCGATCGCGATATCAACGGTTCGCTCTACGCCACGCTGCGACAGGAGTTCCATCGCGCACCGGCACAGGGGCATAAGACCTTTGAAGTGTGCTATGCCTCGCAAAACGAGGCGTTTTTGCTCAACGTCGAGCGTGGGCAGGCGCTGATCCTGATCACCGACTACGTCTACGACACCGACGGCCGCCCGCTCCACGTCTCCAAGCGCATCCAACGCACCGACCGCGCCAAATACACCGAGCCCATCGGCTAACCTGCCAAAATAAACCTGTCCCTAAATGGTAGGTTTGGGGAGGTCGGGGAACCAGGTTGGTTTGGGTTGGTTGGGTGTGCGCTCGGCCAGGACCAGCTCCATCCAGCACATGTCGTACCAACGGCCGAACTTTTGGGCGCAGCGGTCAAAGGCACCCACCAGGCGATATCCCATATGGGCATGGAAATCCTGGCTGTTGTGCGTCAGGTACTCGTCGTCCTTGTCGTGCGGCACGGCGATGAGGGCGCACATGTTGGTGATGCCCATCGCGACCAGGCATTGCTTGAGCGCGTCGTGCAGCTTGCGACCCAGCCCGCCGTGGCGCACGTCGCGCGCCAGGTAGATCGACGTCTCGACCGACCAGTCGTATGCCTCGCGGCTGTTGAGCGAACTCACATAGGCATAGCCTACCGGACGCCCGTCCAGCTCCATCACCAGATACGGATAGCGCTTGAGTGTACGCTCGATGCGCCCAGCGAACTCCTCAACGCTCGGCACCTCGTATTCACAGGTAATCGCCGTCTGGCGCACATACGGCTCATAGATGGCAAGCAACGCCGGCGCGTCTTCGGGCGTCGCCAGGCGAATCGTCGGCTCGGACATCTCGGGCATACAGCCCCTCCCCCTCAAAAGCAAAGGCCGCCTTGCGCCAAACCCAGCGCAAGGCGGCCCCTCGTCATTACACCAGGCTACAGAACCGCCGCCAGCGCGTCGATGTCCTCCTGCGTCGTGGCCCAGCTGGTGCAAAAGCGCACCACCGTGTGGGTCTCGTCGTACTTTTCCCAGTACTCGATCGAGGCATGCTCGCGAATGTGGGCCATGTCCTCGTTGGGCAGGATCACAAACTGCTGGTTTGTGGGCGTCTCCAAAAAGAACTGGTAGCCGCGCTCGTGCAGCACGCGACGCAGCGCCTGAGCGGTCTCAATCGCCTGGCGACCAATCTCAAAATACAGGCCGTCAGTAAAGAGCGCCTCAAACTGCACGCCCGTCAGGCGGCCCTTGGCCAACAGCGCGCCGTGCTGCTTAATACGCGGAATGGGATGCGCCGGGGCGTGCATGCCGCAGAACACCACAGCCTCGCCGCAGAGCGCACCGCACTTGGTGCCGCCGATGTAGAACACGTCACACAGCTGCGCCAGCTCGGGCAGGGTAATGTCGCACTCATCGGCCGCCAGCGCATAGGCCAGACGAGCACCGTCCACAAACAGCGGAATCTCGCGCTTCTGGCACACCGCGTGAATCGCCGCGAGCTCGGCCTTGGAGTACAGCGTGCCGTACTCGGTCGACAGACTCACGTACACGGCGCCCGGGAACACCGTGTGCTCGTAGCTCTCGTTTTCATAGAACACCTGGATATAGTTCTCGAGGTCCTCGGCGTGCATCTTGCCCTCGTAGCCGGGGATGGTGAGCACCTTGTGGCCGCCAAACTCAATGGCGCCCGCCTCATGGCAGGCGACGTGGCCAGTCTCGGCAGCAACGACGCCCTCGTACGGCGCGAGCAGCATATCGATCACCGTCGCGTTAGCCTGCGTGCCGCCCACCAGAAAAAACACGTCGGCATCGGGGGCCTGGCAGGCCTCGCGAATAAGGTGCTTGGCACGCTCGGTATGCGCATCGGTACCGTAGCCGGGCTGCGGCTCCATATTGGTGTCGACGAGCGCCTGCAGCACTGCCGGGTGTGCGCCGTGGGAATAATCGTTGTTGAACGCGAGCATGGCAATCCTCTCTTACCGGGTATCGGCCAGATGATTCAAACGGAGCTATTGTACGCCGTTGGGATAGGCAATGCGCGCGGCGAGACACTCAAGCGCCAGCACCAGGGCAAAGCCGCAGCTCACGTCGCTCAAAAAGTGTGCGCCGATCACGATGCGGCCAAACGCGACGAGCGCCGCGACCACAGCTGCCGCCCAAAAGATCACGCGGCGACGCGAAGGTTTTTCCTTAAAAGCCGCCGCGGGAAGCCCGGCGAGCATAAGGCCGATCGCCGCATGCGCCGTGTGTCCGCTCGCAAATGACTTAAAGCCGTCCTTGATCACGCCGGCGGCGATATAGGTCCACTTGTCGGGATTGCCGATCACCCACCACGGCTGAAACTCGAGCCCCTGCGTCACCTCGATCACGCGCATGCGCGGGCGCGACCACAGCGGCTTGACGATCACGTTGAGGATAATGGCCTGAGCGACCCACACGGCAAGCACCATCAACGCCCAGCGCGTGAGCTCATCGGGCTCGGTCGTGCGCGTGAGGCGATAGATGATAAGGTTGGCGGCGATGACCAGCACAAACGTCAGCACCAGCTGAACGGCAATGAGTTTACCGCTAACCCGCAGGGACGAAACGATCTCGTAGCCGGCCAGGCCAACGTTGACGAGGATGCCGAGCACGGCGAGCCATTTGCTCCCCCTGGAGTCGGGACGCACCGCGCGTACGAGCATAACGCCCGCGACGCTTGCCGTCAGCTCGAACGGCAGCTCGCCGGCGGCCTCGATAAGGCGACCGTACATACTGCCGATATTGAACAGCGCGCTCGAGATCTGATAATCAAAGAAACTGCCCACGCCCAGGCAAAGGGCAAGGATGACCGCGATAGCAGCGGCGTCTTTCTTATAGATGTATCCGAACATGCTTTCCTTTCGGTCGGGCGAAGGGTCGACCCGCAACATGGTGGGGCAAAGATAGCTTTGTCCCATAAATACCCTTACAGGTTGAGCATAAGTGAGCGAAAACGTTCCATTTGTGGCAAGGTGGCCCGAAGGAGGAGGGAAGCGTACTTGCGTACGCGACCGACGAGTGAGGGTCAGATTGCCCAAATGGAGCGTTTGCAGCGTCGACCCGCTAGTCGTCGTCGCTAGCACCCAGCTGTTGCAGCAGCATGAGCGCCGCCGCCACCGGGCCGGTGCCGTCGTTGGCGTCGAGGCCGCGACCCAGGCCGCTGCCCGCGCCGGCGCCCGCCTTGTAGGGCACCGACAGCTTGCGGCTCTTGGGGAAGTTCACCGCGCCATAGCGGGTCTTAAGCTCAAAGGCCACCTTCTTGGGCACGTCGACGCCCAAAAACGTGATGCGTCCGCCGCTGAGCGTGACACTCTCGAGCCCCAGGCGCTCGCCGCGGATGCGGATACGCGCGCGGTTGAACAGGTTGAGTCCCGCCAACGGCAGCTCGCCATGCGCGGCCTCGGTCTCTTCCTGCACCTCGTCGATACTCTCAAGGTCCTCGGCCGCTGCGAGCTTGCGGTACACGAGCACGCGCTGGTCCACCGCCGGCAGGTACTCCTCGGACAAGAAGTAATCGGCCGGCAGGTTAATGCCCACGCTCGCCGCCTCCACGCCAGCGTCGTCATCGCCGCGCGCCTCGGCCACTGCCTGGCCCAACATCTGCGTAAACAGGTCGAAGCCCACGCTCGACAGGTTGCCGTGCTGCTCGGCGCCCATAAGCGAGCCGGCACCACGGATCTCCAGGTCGCGCATGGCGATGCGCATACCGCTGCCCAGGTCTTGGAACTCGGAAAGTGCGGTCAGGCGCGCCGTCGCCTCCTCGGTGAGAGGCAGCTCGCCGGGGAACATAAAGTACGCGTATGCCTGCGTGGCCGAGCGGCCCACGCGGCCCTTAAGCTGGTAGAGCTGTGCCAGACCCAGACGCTGCGAGTCCTCGATGATCAGTGTGTTGGCGGTCGCGTTGTCGATGCCGCTCTCCACGATGGTCGTGGCGATGAGCACGTCGATCTTTTTGGTCGCGAACTCGATCATCACGTCCTCGACCTCGCGCGGGCTCATCTTGCCGTGCGCCACGCCCACACGCGCCTCGGGCGCGGCCTCGTGCACGCGCGCCACGGCGTCATCGATGGTCTTGACGCGGTTGGACACGTAATACACCTGACCGCCGCGACCCACCTCCAGGCGAATCGCCGCGCTCACCACGTCGGGGTCGTACTCCCCCACGTGCACGATCACGGGGCGGCGCCCGGTCGGCGGCGTGGTGATCAGGCTCATGTCGCGCACGCCGCTCGTGGCCATCTGCATGGTTCGCGGAATCGGCGTTGCCGAAAGCGTGAGCACGTCAATCTGCTCGCGCAGGTTCTTGAGCTGCTCCTTGTGCTGCACGCCAAAGCGCTGCTCCTCGTCGATGATCACCAGGCCCAGGTTCTTGGGGTTCACATCGGCCGAAAGCAGGCGGTGCGTGCCGATGAGCACATCGATCGTGCCCTCGGCAAACGCCTTGAGTGCGCGCTTCTGCTGCGCCGGCGTGCGGAAGCGGCTGAGCACCTCGACCTCCAGACCAAACGGGGCAAAGCGCTCAAAGAAGGTCTCGTAGTGCTGCTGGGCCAGAATGGTTGTGGGGCAGAGCACCATGACCTGACGGCCGGAGTCCACACACTTAAAGGCAGCGCGCAGGGCGACCTCGGTCTTGCCAAAGCCCACGTCGCCGCACAGCAGGCGGTCCATGGGCTTGGGCGCCTCCATGTCGGCCTTAATATCGGCGATAGCCTCCAGCTGGTCGCGCGTCTCGTCGTAAGGGAAGCTCTCCTCCATCTCGATCTGCTCGGGCGTATCGGGCGGACAGGCGATACCGGTAATCGACGAGCGGCGCGTATACAGGTCGACCAGGTCAAACGCCAGCTTTTTGGCGTTCTTGCGCGCCTTGTTGGTGGCACGCGTCCAGTCGGCGGTATTGAGCCTGGTCAGGCGCGGCTTGTCGCCGTCGGGGCCAACGTAGCGCGTGATGCGGTCGACCTGTTCGAGCGGCACGTAGAGCTTGTCGCCATCGGCATATTCCAGCAAAAAGTAGTCGCGTTCCTTGCCGCCCACTTCTTGGCGCGCGATCTCGCTAAAGAGCGCGATGCCGTGGGTAGCGTGCACCACGTAGTCGCCCGGCTTAAACGGGAAGGTGATCTGCGTAATGTCAACCTTGCGGCGGCTGCGCGCGCGGTTGGCATCCATGCGGGCATTGAGGTCGGCAATCGAGAACACGGCCAAATTGGCGTCGGGCACCACCACGCCCTGCGGCAGGGCAGCGTCCACAAAGGTCACGCGCCCGCACGAGATGGTGGGCACGGCAGCGCCGGCGGCAGCCTGCGCGGCGCCCGCCTCGAGCGAGCGGGCGTTGAGCGCGTCGGCCTTACGCTCGCGAATGGAAGCATGGGCCTCCTGACGGGCAGCACGATCGGCGGAATCCGCCGCTGCCACGCGTACGCGCTCGCCAATGACGCCGGCGTTTTCAGGCGCTGCCGTCAGCGACTCCTCAAAGGTAATGCCCTCGTCGCCAAAGGTGAGCTCCATCGACTCGCGCGCACCGCGGTCGGGAATGGCAAACACGCAGGCATAGCGCTTGCCCACGACTTCCTGAATGCGCGTCATAAAGCGATTGTCCGAGCCCGCAATGGCCGGCTGCTCAATCTTGAGCTCTGCCGTAACCGCACCGCCCGCGCGAATCAGGCTCACATAGTTCAGGCGCTGCTGAGCACCAAAATCGAGCTGCTGAGCGCGTACATACAGGCCATCCAGTCGGTCAATCCCCGCCTCGCCGGCACGGGCCTCGATATCCTCGTAAGCGCGCAGGCAGTCGTCGAACAGCGAGCGCGGCTCGGACAGCACCACGAGTGCTTTGCCGCTCACATGCGACAGCGGGCTCACGGTCTGGCCGTACATCACCGGCAAAAAGCGGTCGAGCTCGGGCGTGACGATGCGCGCATCCACCATCTCGAGCAGCGCCGCCAGCTTGCTGTCGTCCTGGCTCGCGCGGTAGAGCGCCACGTGCATGTTGTGAACGGCATCGTCGGTAAGCGCCAGCTCACGGCAGGGGAAGATCTCGATACTGTCCTCGTTGCCGATGGTCTGCCCCGTTGAGCTCACCATGCGGCGAATGCGGTCAATCTCGTCGCCGAAGAACTCGATGCGCACGGGCGCCTTTTCCTGTGCGGGGAACACCTCGACGGTGTCGCCGTGCACGCGGAACAGCCCGGGCGCGTCGGCGGCACCGGCATTGGTGTAGCCCATGCCCACCAGGCGCTGCGGCACCTCGTCAAAGGGAATCTCCTCGCCCACCGCAAAGGTCGTGGACTCCCAATAGTGGCTCTCGACTGGCGGCACGCAGCGCAGCAGCGCACGGGCCGAGGCAACCATGATGCAATTGTCTCCGCGCACGATGCGTCCCAGTGCCTCGCAGCGCTGCGCCACCACGGCATCGTCGGGCGCCTGCTCGCGCCACGGATAGTCCTTGCGCTCGGGAAAACGGCACACGTGCGCTAGGCCCACGTAGGCGGCAAGGCTGCGCGCGGCGCGATCGGCCGCATCCTCGCCACTCACAATGTAGACCGTGGGACGCGGGCGGCGCGCAAACTGGGCGGCCGCCATAAGCGTGCGGCCCGACTGCGACACAGCCAGCGTCACGTCCTCGCCGGCATCGAGTCCGGCCTCGACGGTCTGCAGCGCCTCGGCAGTGTAGAGCTGCGCGGCTATACGGTGAATGAGCATGCTGTTCCTCCGGCATTGCAACGCCAAAAGCCCGCCGGGGCAAGCTCGGCGGGTCGTACGTCAAATACATTGTCTGTCATGGTAGCGCATGGAGAGGACTCCGGCTCAAGGGCAGACCCAGCCCCGCAAAAAACGCCAGACGAAGATATGTTCCGCCCTACCCCGCTACGCGCACGCTGGGGCACAAATCTGCCAGCGGACACTCGTCACACTTGGGTTTGCGGGCGTCGCAGATCTCGCGACCGAAGGTGATCCACTGATGGTTGACCGACTCCCAATACTCGTGCGGCAAAATCTTGAGCAGATCCTGCTCGGTCTTGAGCGGCTCCTTGGCATGCGTCTTGGGACTCAGCATCAGGCGGTGCGCAATGCGGTTGACGTGCGTGTCCACCGCAATGCCCTCCACGATGCCATACCCCACGTTGAGCACGATGTTCGCCGTCTTGCGTCCCACGCCCGGCAGCTTCACAAGTTCCTTCATGTCGGCCGGCACCTCGCCGCCATAGTCGGCGACGATCATCTGCGCGGCCTCCACGGCATGCTTGGCCTTGCTCTTGTAGAAGCCGAGTGACTTGATGGTGTCTGCCACGTCAGCCACGCTCGCCCCGGCCATGGCCTCGGGCGTGGGCCACTGGGCAAACAGCCTCGGCGTCACCTTGTTGACCTGCGCGTCGGTCGTTTGCGCCGAGAGCAGCACCGCGATCAGCAGGCGGAAGGGATTCTCGTGATCCAGAAAACACTCGACCGGGCCATAGCGACGGTTGAGACGCTCGCACACCTCGATGGCGCGCTCGCGCTTGGCGGCATTGGTCTCGCGTGGCATAACGACTCCTCGGCTCAACGGCACAATAAACTTATGGGCACAATTGTCCCACGTCCGAGACGCTTACGCCTCCAAGAATGCGCCGGTCTGACGGCTCCACAGGCTCGCGTACTCGCCACCCGCCTCGACGAGCTGCGCATGCGTGCCGTCCTCGACGATCTCGCCATCGGCCAGCACCACAATGCGATCGAGCGCCGCCACGGTGGACAGGCGGTGCGCCACCACAATGGAGGTACGTCCACGCATCAGGTTTTCGAGCGCCTCCTGCACCAGCGCCTCGGACTCGCTGTCGAGAGCAGAGGTCGCCTCGTCGAGCACCAGAATCGGCGCGTCGGTTAGGATGGCGCGGGCGATAGCCACGCGCTGACGCTGGCCGCCCGAGAGCTTGACGCCGCGCTCGCCCACCATAGTGTCAAAGCCACGGGGCAAGCGGTCGATAAACTCCAGGGCATTGGCCAGGCGCGCGGCCTCGCGAATCTGCTCATCAGTGGCGTCGGGACGACCGTAGGCAATGTTTTCGCGAATGGAGCGGTGGAACAGCAGCGCCTCCTGCGGCACGTAGGCAACCTGGCGGCGCAGGCTCTGCTGCGTGCAGCGCGAGACGTCCTGACCATCCACGAGCACGCGGCCGCCCTGAACATCGTCTAGGCGCAGCAGCAGCTTGGTGAGCGTCGTCTTACCCGAGCCCGATTTGCCCACCAGGCCCACGCGCTGGCCCGCCGCCACATGAAGTGTCAGGTCATCGAACACGCTCTCGCCCGCCGCAGCGTCACGGTACGCAAAGCTCAGGTGCTCAAAATCAATCGCGCCCTCGGTCACTTTAAGCTCGGGAGCGTCCGGGTCGTCTGCCACCAGACGCGGTTCGTCCAGCACGCGCGTCATCTCGGCCGCATCGCCCAAAGCGCGGTTGATGCGCTGCATCATGGAACTCACGTAGTTCAGGCGCATGGTGAGGTTATAGGTGTAGGTAAAAATCATGACGAGCGAGCCGGCCGAGATGCCAAACCACGCGTTGCCGCCCGCCACGAACACACTCACCACGGCCATGGTGATGACGATAAGGCCCGAGGTCGTAAAGTTGCGCTGCATCATGGCGTGCATCGAGACCGTCTCGGCGTCGCGCGCGGCACGATCGGCGGCGTCGAACAGATCGCGTTCAAAGTCCTCGCGCCCGCAGGTCTTGACGGCCAAGATGTTCGTGACCGCGTCGGAAAGCACGCCCGAGAGCTTGTTCTGCGCGGCGGACGTCGCGGCCGAAAGCGGCATGATGCGCTTGTACATAAGCCAGACAAACGCGATGTAGACGGCCATGATGCACACCAGGATCACGGTAAACGTCGGCACCACCGGGGCGAGCGCCGCCACCGTGCAGATGACCGAGGTGATGGTGGGGATGAGCGAATACACCGTCACGTCGACCAGCCCCGTATAGCCGCTCATAAAACGGCTCGTCTGGCTCACGAGCGATCCGCCAAAGCGGCTGGTGTGAAATGTCATGGATTGATTGGAGAGCGTGTCGAAGCACAGGCGCGCCAGGTGATAGTTGCCCGCAATCTCGAGCTTGTAGACGGTGTAGTCCTGCAGCTTGGAGAGGATTTGGCCCACTAGGTTAACGAGCACGAGCGCCAGAATGTAAGGACCAAAGACCTCAAACACCTGGTCGCCTGCCACGGGACCGGCCTGGACGCGGTCGACGATGAGGGCCATCACATAGGTGTTGGCAAACGTGAGCAAAAAGATGTAGCCCGCCGACGAGAACACCGAGAGAAAGACGATCAGCGGCTGCGTGCGCGTGACGTCCCAAAAACGCTGCAGCGTGCGACGCACGGTGGAGCGTTTGAGCGGACTGGTGTTTCTCTGAGACATGGGCTTCCTTTCGCGTCTGATAGGGCGAAATGCCATTGTTGCACACTAAAGCGCACTTCAGGCAAGTGCGACGCGAAAAGCGCCCGCGCCCCGCGCTTGCGCAGGCGCCCCGCCGTCAGATGAAGCTAGTCCTCGTCTTTTTGGTCTGCGAGCAGGCTCGCAGACGTAAGCCCCAAGATCTCGTCGGCCTCCTCGGCATCTTCCAGGGCGTCGATGTCCTTGAGCTTGCGCTCCATGACGTTGGTGCGCGTGGTGATGATGCCCTCGACCGTTTTGCCCGCGGTCTCGATCTGCTGCTGGGCGCGGCGCAGCGCCTTTTGATAGCGCGGCAGCTCGGCCTTGACAGCGGAGAGCACGCGCAGTACATCGTCGGTGCGTTTTTGCAGCTTAAACGTTTGGTAACTCATCTGCAGGCTGTTGAGAATGGCCGCCATGGTGCTGGGGCCGGCAACGTTGACGTGATAGTCGCGGCCCAGGGTCTCGATAAGCCCGGGGCGGCTGACGACCTCGGCGTACAGTCCTTCAAACGGCACGAACATGATGCCAAAGTTGGTCGTTGCCGGCACACTCAGGTACTTTTCGCAGATATCCTTGGCCTCGCGCTTGACCATGGTGTCGAGCGTCTTGCGCGCAGCCGCCACGGTCTCCGCATCGCCCGACTCCTGCGCGTCGAGCAAATGCTCGTACGCGTCGCCCGGAAATTTGGAGTCGATCGGCAGCAGCACGGGATCGCCCTCGTCCACCGGCAGCTTGACGGCAAACTCAACACGCTCCGAGGCTCCGGGCCTGGTGGCAACGTTTTCCAGATACTGGTCGGGTGTGAGGATGTCCGTCAGGATCGCACCCAGCTGCACCTCGCCCAAAATACCGCGCGCCTTCACATTGCCCAGCACGCGCTTAAGATCGCCCACGCCGGTGGCGATGGATTGCATGTCGCCCAGGCCCTTGTACACGGCCTCGAGCTGGTCGCTCACCTGCTTAAACGATGCCGACAGGCGATCGTTGAGCGTGCGGGAGAGCTTCTCGTCCACCGTTGCGCGCATCTGATCGAGTTGCACGTTGTTGTCTTTGCGGATAGCACCCAGCTGGGCATCGACCGTCTCGCGCACCTTGTCCAGGCGGTGCTCGATGCCCTCGCGGTTGGCACCGAGCTGTTGGGCCGTCTCGCGGCGCAGGTCATCCATCCGGTCACCAGCTTGCGAAAACTCACGTGCGATGGTCAGGTAACGTTGCTGCTCCACGGCCGCATCTGTCGTCTGCTGCTGCGCGATGGCATTGGCCGTGCGGCGAGTTTCGGCCAGCGCGACGTTCAGGGCATCGAGCGCGTTGTTGGCCTGCTCGAGTGCTGCCAGCGTTTCCGCGCTACTGTCGCCACGCCCCCGCAACTCGGCACGCAGGCTCTTGAGCTGGAGGGCGCAAGCCACAGCAACCCCCACCGCCACCAAGGCGATCGCAACAAGCACAATATCAATAGCAGACATAAACTCCGCCCAACAAACCCAATCGAGCACCAATCAAAACCGCGATCAATCTTACCCCGCCACACGCACGGATCACCCACTGCCTTGCAGACAAATTTCTCTTAGAGCCGCGGACGCTAAAACGCTAGCTCTCCCAGCCGGTGCGGATTGTTGTTATGACATCGCCTAGGCGCTGGCCGAGGGCTGACAGATGTTGGAGCACTTCACTGGGCGAGGCGCCGTTGAGGATGCAGGTGAGCGCATACGAGACCAAGAAAATCGCCGCGAGTCCTAACGGAATGAGCACGATCATCGCCAATGTACGCAGGCGCTGGCCCACGCGGCGGCGACGCGTGCGGCGTTTGTCGAACGCAAGCTCCTGCGCATATGAATCTTGTTGTACGGAATAGTTCTCTGGCGCCGATCCACCCGCAGGCGAAACCGCGGGTGTAACGTTTTGCGCAGGGAGCTGGGCGGCTACCCCTTGCATTTGCATCTCCATGAGTCGTTGCTGCTGACGCAGCATGCGCTCAGCTTGCTGCTGCGGAGTCTCAAGAAACAGATCCATGCTGGCCTCCAAAATCGGAGCATTCGACGCTTACGACCAGCATCCCGCACCGCCATGACCGCGACAACGCAATCGCCGGCAATAGCCACAAAGTTTCTTTTGCTCAAAAGCTGTCGAAAAGCTCAACAACTCCCCTACCAGCACTTTCTCTGAGCTTTTTTCGCCAGCAATCTTTCGGCCTTCCACCCTTACGCCAACTGACCAAAATCTAACCAAAAGCTTGACGGAAATTGTGGAGACCGGGACCCCACACAAAAAGTGCCGCCCCAAAGGGGCGGCACACAAACTTATTATCAGCTTTTCTGTAACGAGCATGCGACGACTCAACGCCGGGGCGCAGAGCGGGGAAACCTTTGCCTCGCGCGACCCTGCGAAGCCGTGAGC
>CAUAEH010000028.1 GCA_958427975.1 uncultured Collinsella sp.
CTCAACAGTCCCTATTTCACCGCAACTTATGAAGACGCCCCTCAAGCACGGTCCCATCAGGGAAAAGGGCATATATCGGCAAAGTGCAATTCAGACCCTTCCAACTTTGTACATGCAGCACCCCAAGATAAACGCGGCGGCCCCTTAGTAGCCGCAGGCCGCGTACAGGGTTACTCTCCAAATCTTTCCGCAGGACGGAGGAGCCCCTGCCGCGCGAAGCGCGCAGCGGGGGCTCCGACATGTCCGAGGACGATTTGGAGAGTAACCCTGTGCCCGGCCGACGGGATCCCTAAGCACGCCATGCTTCTTATGTGCAGCAAAGCTAATGCTGCTAAAATACAAAGCGCTCATGTAGTTTAAACGCACGACGATAAGGAGCACCAGTGGGTAACCACTTCCGTACCTCCGGTGCGGGCGATGATGCCCCCAAGACGCAGGCAGGCGTCCAGGGCAGTCGTTTCGCCACTCCGGATTCAGAGGGCCAGCCTGTTGCTCAGGCCCCCGCTCAGCCGGTAGATCAGGCACAGCCGGCATCCGATCCCTTTGCCTACAATCCAACCAGCGATGTCGCGCTTTCCGGCACGGCGGGTTTTGAGCCCGTTCAGGCCGTGACCGCTCGCGTGGAGCAGCCTCAGGCTGGTGCCGCCACGCCGCAGCCTACCATGGCCGGCATTCCCGACCCCTTGGCCCCTGCGACGCCGGCTCCTCAGCCTGCGCAGTCCGGTCTCTTTGCCGCTATTCCCGACCCCACGCAGCCTGCTGCCCCGGTGGTCGAGAGCGATCAGGCCGCCGAGGTCGCAAGCCTCGATAACGCGCTCAACAACCCCGATTTTACGTCGGTGTTTGCGCCCATCGATCCGCAGGCCAGCCGCAAGAAGATGGCCAAGCAGGCCGGTGTCGAGCCCGTCATCCTTATGGAGCATGTCACCAAGATCTATCCGGCACAGCCCAACAAGCCTGCACTCGACGACATCAACATCGAGATCTATCCGGGCGAGTTCGTCTTCCTGGTCGGTCACTCCGGCTCGGGTAAGACCACGCTGCTGTCGACGCTCAACCGTGACGTCAAGCCGACGAGCGGCCGCATCCTGGTTGCCGGTCAGGACCTCATGAAGATCAAGAACCGCAAGGTTCCGTTCCTGCGCCGCCAGATTGGCGCCGTGTTCCAGGACTTTAAGCTTCTGCCGCAAAAGACCGCCTACGAAAACGTGGCGTTTGCCCTGCAGTGCATCGGCAAGCCCAAGGGCGTCATTCGCAGCCAGGTGCCCGAGGTGCTGCGTCTGGTCGGCCTGGCCGATCAGATGGACTCGCTGCCCGACCAGCTTTCCGGTGGCGAGCAGCAGCGCGTTGCCGTCGCCCGCGCTATGGTCAACCGTCCGCCGCTGCTGATCTGCGACGAGCCGACGGGCAACCTCGACCCGGCGATCTCGCTGGGCATCATGAAGCTGCTCGAGCGTATTAACCGCACTGGCACCACCGTGATCGTCGCCACGCACGACCGCGAGATGGTCGATAGCATGCACCGTCGCGTGATCGCCCTCGAGGGCGGCCACGTTATCCGCGACCAGGAGAGGGGAGGTTACGGCAACTATGGCACCAACTAACGTAGGCTACTCCTTCAAAGAGGCAATCAGCCACTTCTTCCGTAACTGGACTACCTCGCTCGGCGCCGTCATCACGATCTTCCTTTCGCTGTTTATCATCGGCCTGTTTATCATGGGCTCTGCGATGCTGAACTCCGTGATCGGCACCGTCGAGGATCAGGTTGTCATTAATGCCTTTATTAGCGATGACGCCGATCAGGCAGACGTCCAGGCCTTTGAGGCCGAGCTCAAGACGTGGAGCAACGTCAAGTCCGTGACCTATAAGGATAAGGACGACGCGCTGGCCGAGTACACGAGCAAGATGTCGGGTAACGCCGACGCCACCATGAGCGCGCTCGACGGCCAGAACCCGCTGCCCGCCTCGTTTGCGATTGAGATGGACGATCCGTCTCAGGTCGAGAGCACGGCCAAGAAGCTCAAGAAGAATGCCGACTTCCAAAAGATCGCGGACGACGGCGACGTCAACGCGAGCGTGCTGTACGGCCAGGAGGAAGTGAGCCGCCTGTTCCAGGTGACCAACTACATCCGCATCGCCGCCGTGGTGCTCGTTGGCCTGCTGACTTTTATCGCGTTCATCTTTATCAACAACACGATTCGCCTGTCCATCACGGCGCGTCGTCGTGAGATTGCGATTATGCGTCTGGTCGGCGCCAGCAACGGCTTCATTCGTGGCCCGTTTATCACCGAGGGCGTGCTGCAGGCCATTTTGGGCTCGCTGCTTTCCATCGGCGTTCTGGAGCTGCTGCGCAATTTGATGATTCCGCGTCTGCAGGAGAGCATCGGCTGGATGTCGTTTGCCCTGCCGATGCAGTACTACCTGGTGACCTATGCTGCGCTGATTCTGGTCGGCGTGATTATCGGTCTCTTTGGTTCTGCCATCGCCATGCGCCGCTACCTGCGCGTGTAAGCATGCCTGGAATTCACCCCTTCCAACGGGTCGTCTCTTATGGGGCGGCCCGTTTTTTGATCCCTAGGGGACGGCAGGAAAGCGAATCATTTGGGTAGACTCTTTGGAGTTCGCAATCGATAGTTAGGAGGCGCCATGGGGCGCAATAACAAGCATAAGCGTGGAGCTCGCAATAAGCGCGGGCCGGTGCGCAGCGAACGCCGTCCGAGCCTGACCGGGCGCGTGCAGCTCCATGAGCATAGCACCTACGTTGTAACCGAAAACGGCGACTACAAGGTCATGGGTCGCGGCAAGCGTGAGATCATGGACGGCGATACCGTTGCCGTGAGCATTAAGAACAGCCCGCACGGTGAGCGGCGCGCCGTGATCGAAGGCGTGGTTGAGCGCGCAGCCATAAGCGTGGTGGGTACGTACCAGACCGCCGGTCCGCTCGGTGTGATCGAGCCGCTCGATTCGCGCCTGAAGGCCGACTTCTTCATTTTGCCCGAGGATACCTCGGCGGATCGTCTGGGTGTCCACCCGGGTGATGCTGTTGTCGCGCGCATTTTGACCTACCCGACGCGCCTGGAATCGGGCACCGTGACGATCGAGCGCCGCATTGGCGGAGATGATGCGCCCGATTTGGGCGTTCAATATGTGATGGCGCGCTACGGCTATACCGATAGCTATCCCGAGGCCGCGCTGGACGAGGCCGAGGGGCTTTCGCTCGATGTGTCCGCGGCGCTTAAGGACCCGCTCCGCCGCGATCTGCGCGACCGCTTTGTCATCACGATCGACCCGGTCGACGCGCGCGACTTTGACGATGCCATTTCGCTGGAGCGTACGCCCGAGGGTGGCTACAAGCTGGGTGTGCATATCGCCGACGTTTCACACTATGTGGCTTGGGACGGACATATCGATCTTGAGGCTCGCCATCGCACGACATCGGTGTATCTGGCCGATCGCGTGCTTCCCATGCTGCCCGAACGCCTGTCCTGTGACCTGTGCTCGCTTCGCCCTGACGAGGACCGTCTTGCGTTTACCGTCGATATCGAGCTCGATGCGCAGGGTCGCGTGCGGCATTACGATCCGTACCCCAGCGTGATTCGCTCGCGTGTGCGTATGGACTATGACGGCGCCGAGGCGCTGCTGGTGCGTGCCGGCGCGGTTGAGTATTCGGTGCTGGAGGGTGCGGCCGAGGATGTTGCGGCTGCCGAGACCTCGCGCGAGGAAGCGCTTGAGCGCGGTCTTGCGTGCGAGGAGGCCGCCCGCGGCTACAACGTCGACCTCTGCGATTTCCTTGTTGCCGCTAACGAACTCGCCGAACTTCGCCGTCGTATTCGTCGCGCCCGCGGCTCAGTCGATTTTGACACGGCCGAGATTCGCGCTCTATTGGATAAGGACGGAGTACCCGTGCAGATTGTGGCGCGTGAGCGTTCGTGTGCCACGTCGCTTATCGAGGAGGCCATGCTGCTCGCCAACGAGTGCGTTGCAGAGTGGCTGGCAGACCGTGATATCGAGGCCTGCTATCGCGTGCATGAGGATCCGAGCCCCGATAGCCTGCACGGTGCCGCCGTTGCGCTGGCGCAGTTAGGCATCATCGACGATCGCCGTGCTGCCGGTATTGCCCTGGGGAGCCCCGATGAGCTGCAGGCTGCAGTTGATGCTGCCGCCGGTACGGCCAACGCACCGCTCGTTAACACGCTGCTTCTGCGCAGCATGCAGCGCGCGCTGTACAAGCCGCGCAACGAGGGCCACTTTGCGCTCGCCGCGCCGTGCTACTGTCACTTTACGAGTCCCATCCGTCGCTACCCCGATCTGGTGGTGCACCGCGTGCTCAAACTGCAGTTGGCCTATGAGCAGCTCGGCGGCAAGGACGCCTTGGTCCGTACGCTGCGGCTGATCGGCAAGGGGCGCGAGTCGCTGCCGCGCATTCTGCCGCAGATCTGCCGCGCATGCAGCGATGCCGAGCGCGCGGCAGATGCCGCCAGCCATGCGACGCAAAAGATCAAGATTGCCCAGTACTATGAGGACCGTCTGGGCGAGCGCTATGCCGGAACCGTCTCGTGGGTTAGCAGCATGGGCCTTTTTGTGCGCTTGGACCTAACGCAGGTCGAAGGCTTGGTTTCGATCAAGAGTCTGGGCAACGAGTGGTTCGATTTCGACGAGGACGCGCTCACGCTCACAGGTGCCGACACGGGCACCCGTTACGAGCTGGGGCAGCGCGTGATTATCGAGGTCTCGCGCGTCAATACCACGCGTGGGCACTTGGACTTTAAGCTTATCCATTAGCCAAATCCCGACTCATGGTGGGGGAGCGGAGGGCGGCCTTTCGGGACCGCCCTTCGCATTTGAATCGTGGCTACCTTGCCGTCTGCTCGGCCGCCCGCTTACCTGCTATTTGAGAGGTAAAACCTACCAAAATAAACCTGTCCCTTTTGTCAGGTTTACAAGAAAGCGGGGATGAGATGGCGACGGTGTACGGTTATGCGCGGGTGAGTTCGCGCGATCAGAATCTTAATCGGCAGCTGGATGCGCTGGGCGCCTATGGCGTGGGCTCGGCGAATATTTATGCCGACCATGCGAGCGGCAAGGACTTCGATCGACCGCGTTATCGCGAGCTGCTGCACGTCCTGGGAGACGGGGACGTGCTGGTGGTGCTTTCTATCGACCGACTTGGCCGTAATTACTCCGAGATTCTTGAGGAATGGCGACGCATTACCAAGGTGCTCGGGGTTGCCATTGTGGTGTTGGATATGCCATTGCTTGACACGCGCGCCAGGGCCAGCGGCGCGCCGGATGTGACTAACACCCTGATTGCTGATATTGTGCTGCAGCTGCTGAGCTACGTGGCGCAGGTGGAGCGCGAGAATATCCATCGGCGCCAGGCGGAGGGGATTGCAGCGGCGCGGGCGCGAGGGGTCCGTTTCGGTCGACCTCGCAAGCCATGCCCTCCTCAGTTTGAGCTGGTGCGCGATAGCTATGAGGCGGGCGATATTACCCGCAGCCAGGCAGCAAAGTGCCTGGGCGTGTGCGTGGGGACGTTCGATCGCTGGATGCGCGAGGCGGGGTAGGGTTTTGCGTCGCTTTGTCGCTTCCTGTTGCGATTCAAATTTTGATACGGTGACGATGCCATTTGGGGCTACACTCGCTGATATTCAAAAAAGGAGGTTGACCCTTGGCGCGCGTAAAACAAATAATCGGATGGACCGCGATCGTTCTGTTCGCTGCAACGCTGGCGGGCATCTGGGTGCTGACGGAGCAAAATGCGGTGGAGACGTCGTTGCTGAGCGAGTCCACCGCGCGTGTGGTGGAGGGTCAGGCTACGGGCGTTCAGGCTGTCGATGCCACGGGTGAAGCTCAGGCGGAGAACGGAATGACCGGGGGCACCGATTCGGCTGCCTCGAATGTCCGGTCTGGCCGACTTGCTTCCATTCGCATGTGGGTGGGCACGAACGTCCGTCGCGTTGCCCATACTGTAGAGTTTTTCTTCGTCGGATTGTTCGCCTCGGTGGTCGTGGTTTGCTTTTCCAGGCGTCCGTGGAGCGTATGCTCCCGTTGCGTGCCCGTATTGCTCTTTTGCGCCGCCTGCTCCGTTGGCGATCAGGTACATAAGATCTTTGTTCCCGGCAGGCATTTCGACGTTATCGATTTAGGATTCGATGCTGCGGGCTATGTCATCGCCATGCTGTTGGTATTGCTGACGGCGGCGTTGGTGCGCCATGCGACTCGGCCGATCGGCGCCCATGCGAGGCGCTAGCCGGTAACAAACCCGTTTCTGATAATGCGACCTTGTTGAATTATTTTGTGTCGCGCGTATTTCCGAGCGGTCGGATTTGAGGGGCGAGCGGTAGAACGCTCGCCCTTTGTGCGCCACGATGCGGCACAATGTACCGCAAAAGCTGTTTGTATCCGGTACGAATCGTTCGTTGGTCTTTAATTCTTCTCAACGGAGGTGTTTGAGATGGCAAACGGATTGCTTTTGCGGCTTCGCGAGCGTGAGCTCAGCGCGAGCCCGGCGGAACGCAATGTCATCGCATATGTAAGCGCTCATCCGCACGAGGTGGTCGGGCTGTCCGTCCGCGGTCTTGCCGATGTCACGTTCTCCTCGCCCTCGAGCATTTTGCGCTTTTGCAAGCGTTTGGGTTTTGCGGGCTACAAGGAGTTCCAGCGCGAACTGATTGCCGAGCTGGCGCTCTTAGGTGACAAGAAAGACGTAGCTCTCGAGGACATCTCCATGGATGACAGCGTCGAACGCATCGTGGGGAAGGTGATGAAAAGCAACGTGCGCACGATCGAGGCGACGGCGCGAACGCTCGATTACACCGTCTTGGAGCGATGCGCGGCCCGTCTTAAGCGGGCACGCGCGGTCAATCTGTTCGGTATTGGTGCTTCTCGTTTGGTCGCGCACGACCTGGCGCAAAAGCTCATGCGTGTCGACAAAGAGTGCCATCTGTACGACGACTGGCATGATCAGCTCTTATGTGCCAAGAACATGCATGAGGGCGATATGGCAATCGCCTTTAGTTACTCGGGCTTGACGCAAGAGGTGCTGGACTGCACCGCCGAGGCTCAACGCCACAACTGTCCCGTAGTGGCCGTTACCAAAGTAGATGGATCATCCAAGCTTGCCACCATGGCCGATGCCGTGCTCGGCGTCGCTGCGAGTGAACCCTTGGTCCGCAGCGGTGCCATGGCTTCGCGTATGGCCCAGCTTATGGTTGTCGATGCCCTGTACGCTGCTTACGTTGCCAGCGACTACGAACGGGCGACGCATGTCATTAAGCAAAACTACATCGAGAAACAGGAAAGATGAGGTGAATGAAATGCTCGATTTAACAAAATTCACGACCGAACAGCGTAATCAAAGGTCAATGGACCTCGATACGATGACATCGCTGCAAATCGTCACGACGATGAACGATGAGGATCTCCGTGCCGTCCAGTCGGTCACGAAAGTGTTGCCCCAGGTTGCCACAGCAATCGACTGGGCTGCTGAGACACTCGAGCGCGGCGGGCGCGTCTTTTACATGGGCGCAGGCACCAGCGGTCGTCTGGGCGTACTCGACGCTTCGGAGTGTCCGCCCACGTTTGGCGTGTCACCCGATCTGATTGTCGGGCTCATTGCCGGAGGCGAGACGGCGTTTATCAAGGCTGTCGAAGGTGCCGAAGACAGCGAGGAGCTTGGCGCGAACGACCTGCGAGAGCGTGGACTCTCGGACAAGGATCTTGTCGTTGGCCTGGCGGCAAGCGGTCGTACTCCTTATGTGGTGGGCGGCCTTGTGTACGCCAAGGCAACTGGGTGCAAGACCATTGCAATTGCCTGCAACCAAGGGTCGAAGATCGGGGAGAGCGCAGATCTTGCCATTGAGCCCGTGCCCGGTCCCGAGGTGCTGACCGGCTCAACGAGGCTCAAGGCGGGAACGGTTCAAAAGCTCATTCTCAACATGATTTCGACCGGTGCCATGGTCAAGATCGGCAAGGTATACCAAAACCTGATGGTCGATGTGCAGCAGACGAACGAGAAGCTGGTGGTGCGCGGGCAGAACATCGTGATGGAGGCGACCGGCTGCACGCGCGAGCGCGCTGTTCAGGCGCTTGCAGATGCCGGCGGCCACGTAAAAACCGCTATTGTCTCGATACTGCTGGACTGCGATGCCGAGCAGGCTACGGTAGCTCTTGAGCGGGCGCGAGGCCATGTCCGTGCTGCGGTGAGTGGCCATGAGAAAAGCAATGCCGACGCCCAATAGGTGCGCGGCGTGAGCTGATATGACATCCAGACGAGATACCCAATACAAGGAGGAGTTATGACGAACAAAGAGCTGGCTCAAAAGCTGCTGGACCTTTTGGGCGGTAAAGACAACGTGCTCGCAAACGCGGCGTGCATGACGCGCCTGCGCGTGACCGTCAAAGACACGGGCAACGTTGACACGGAGGGCATTAAGGCACTCGACGGCGTAATGGGCCTGGTCGAGGACGACACGATGCAGATCGTGCTGGGTCCGGGCAAGGTGAATAAGGTGCTCGAGGAGTTCTCCAAGCTCACCGGCCTTGCGAAAGGCGTTGCTGACGAGAGTGTGGTTGACGCTGCGGCCACAAACAAGGCCGCGCAGAAGGCCAAGTACGAGTCCAAGCCGGTTCAGGCCTTCCTCAAGAAGATTTCCAATGTCTTCGTCGCCCTGCTTCCCGGCATCATTGCGGCTGGCCTCATCAACGGTATCTGCAACGTCATTAACGTTTCGACGGCAGGCGCGCTTGCAGGCGAGTGGTGGTACCAAGGCATTCGTTCCATGGGCTGGGCCCTGTTTGCCTATCTGCCCATTTTGGTGGGCTATAACGCGGCACGTGAGTTTGGTGGCTCCGCTGCGCTGGGCGGCATCGCCGGCATGATGTGTATCGCCAACAGTGCCATGCCCCTGCTTGCGCCTGGCGCGGCTGATCCTGCCACTGCCATTCTGCTGCCGCTCACCAGTGCGCAGTACAACCCCGCAGCGGGCGGCATGATCGCGGCTCTCATCGCTGGCGCATTTTTTGCCTGGATGGAGCGTCAGATTCGCAAGGTTATGCCCAACGCACTCGACACGTTCTTGTCCCCGCTGCTGGTGCTCATCATCGGCGCCTTTGCTCTGATGCTCGTCATCCAGCCGGCTGGCGCATGGCTGACGACTGCCATCTTTAGCGTTTTGACCTTTATCTTCGAGAAGCTGGGCGTCCTGGGCGGCTATATCCTGTCGGCAGGCTTCTTGCCGCTGGTGTCCGTCGGCCTGCATCAGGCGCTCACGCCGATCCACGCTATGCTCAACGATCCCGACGGCGTTACCAAGGGTATCAATTACCTGCTTCCCATCCTTATGATGGCTGGCGGCGGCCAGGTCGGTGCCGGTTTGGCGCTGTACTTTAAGACCAAGAACGCCAAGCTCAAGAAGTACGTCGCAGAGTCCATTCCCGTTGGAATCCTGGGTGTGGGCGAGCCTCTGATGTATGCTGTTACGCTGCCGCTCGTTCGTCCGTTTGTGACGGCCTGCCTGGGTGCCGGATTTGGCGGCGCACTCGCGGCGCTGCTTCACATCGGCACGGTTTCTCAGGGCGTTTCCGGTCTGTTTGGCCTGCTGATCGTCGTTCCTGGCCAGCAGCTCGGCTATGTTGCCGCTATGCTGCTTGCCTATGCCGCCGGCTTTGTCCTGACGTGGTTCTTTGGCGTCGACGAGCAGAAGATCAACGAGTTCTTTGGCGAGTAGTTTGATATCGCGAGCCGTGTTGCTCAGGGTTCGCGGCGCGCGGCAGATTTCTTGATGATATGGTTGTGCCGGCGGGGCTAACTGCTCCGCCGGCCTTTTTTAAAGGAGCGTTGAAGCGTGAAAACGGGTATTTCGATTTATCTTTCCAGCCCTCTGCAGGATATTGAGCGGACGATTGAGCGTGGTGCCGCGGCGGGTGCGCGCTATGCGTTCACCTCGCTGCATATTCCCGAGGATGGGGGAGCGGCGTATGCCGATAAGGTCCGTCATGTGCTGTCGCTGCTTTCCGCCCGCGGCATTGCGCTCATTGCCGATGTGGGGCCTCGCACGTGCGATTTGCTCGGGCTTGAGCGCATTGAGGACCTGCGCGATCTGGGGTTGGAATACCTTCGTTTGGACTATGGCTTTAGCGCCCGGCGGGTCGCGGAGCTGTCCGGTGTATTTCGCATTGTGGTCAATGCATCGACGGTGAGTTCTGATGAAATCGCATCGTGGCGTGAGGCCGGTGCCGATGTGACTCGTTTTGCCGCCTGCCACAATTTTTACCCCAAGCCTTATACCGGTTTAGCTCTGGAGGACATTGCTCGGGTGAATCTTCGTCTTGCGGCGCTTGGATTCGAAATCATGGCTTTTGTGCCGGGTGATGCTAACGTTCGCGGGCCGGTATTCGAGGGGCTGCCGACGGTCGAGGCGCAGCGCGGTCGCGCGTCAAAGGTTGCCCTCAATATGCTTGAGCTTGCACATGGCGCCGATTGCGACATTGTGTTGGTCGGCGACCCCGATCTTTCCGATGCGGGCTGGGCGCAGTTTGCTCAAGTTTCCGCCGGATACGTGGACCTGCAATGCGAGCTTGAGCCCGGTTATGCCTATGTGCGCGGGCAGATTCATCACGACCGGCCCGACTCGAGCGTCCTCATCTTTAGGTCTCAGGAGTCACGTACGAAGTTTAAGCCAGATTCCGTGCCGACGGATGCCGGAGCCGGCCTGCCGCGAAAGGCGGGGTCGATCGCTGTGAGCAATGGCGGATATGGGCGCTACGAAGGCGAGCTTGAGATTGCGCGGGTCGATCTTCCCGGTGACGAGCGTATGAACGTTGCGGGCCATATCACGCCCGAGGCAATGGAGCTGCTACCGTTCATCAAACGCGGATTCGGGGTACGGTTCGTTTAGCGTGTGACCCGTGGGCTACAATTGGCCCATCATACGAAGGCGCCTCGTGTGGCGTGTGCCTGCGTTGGCCGATCTATATTCGGAGGATTCCCATGACCGTACTGTTTGTCGAATATCCCAAGTGCTCGACCTGTAAGAAGGCCAAGGCATGGCTGGACGAACATGGGGTTGAGTATGTCGACCGCGATATCGTTTTGGACAATCCCACGGCTGATGAGCTTGCGACCTGGATTGCTCGTTCGGGGCTGCCGGTGCGGCGTTTCTTTAATTCGTCGGGCATGAAATATCGAGAGCTGGGCCTGAAGGTGCGTCTGGATGCGGGTATGACGGATCGGGAGTGCTACGAGCTGCTGGCGACCGACGGCATGCTGGTCAAGCGTCCGCTGCTGGTGGGGGACGACTTTGCGATTCCCGGCTTTAGGGAATCGACTTGGGCCGAGGCGTTGCTGTAGCGGCTGCGGAAAGTGCGACCCGTTTTGAGTGCTCAGGGTGGGACGCACTTTCCGCCGGCGGGCCTGCCTCAGTCAGTCCGCCAGCTGTGCCCATTCGTGCGGATCGTAGACTTTTACGTGCTTGTTGGGCTTGCCGCTCCAGTACTCCTCGTCCATAAAGGGCAGATATGCCTGAACGCCAGGGCAGATAAAGGGAATCCGCTGCTGTTGCAGTCGCTCGCGCTGACGCTGCTCCAGGTGCGCCTCGGATATGACGGTCGGCATGCCGGACAACTCGACGAGGCTTGCCTGGATTCGCTTAAGGTCGGGGAGTCCCGCGTGCCATGACATCCGCATGATCAAAAAGGATGCACGACGGTATTTTGCCTGCACCACAGTAATGGCGGGGCGCAGTGTGGGATGGATTTTGTCCCGTTCGGGCCAAAGGTCGGCAGTGATCTCAAGGCCTAGGGTCTCCCATAGGTAATCAAGCTCTTCGTCCATGGCGCCTCGATATCTACGTGATCATTGATACTTCGATTGTGTTGCCTGGCGCTATCGTTTTCGCGGTAGAATCTGCCAACGGTTGACGGCTACCGCTCGCGGCGTTTTGCCCTTCGTGTACAGCGGTCGGCTTCACAGGTCCTTCACGGGTTGGACTAAATTAGGCCAATTTGACTGAATTTCAAAAAAGTCAAAATTGGGGCTTGCGTCACGGCGAGACTTCCCGTATATTTCTTTCTTGCGCAAAGGCACAGCCGAGCGCAGCGATGCAGTCATTGGGATGTCGTCTAATGGCAGGACAGCGGATTCTGGTTCCGTCAATGGGGGTTCGACTCCCTCCATCCCAGCCATTGCATTTGCTACATATGGCCCGTTCGTCTAGCGGTTTAGGACGCCGCCCTCTCAAGGCGGAGATCACCAGTTCGAATCTGGTACGGGCTACCAAAATTGAACGCCCGGGCCTCGTAAGAGACCCGGGTTTTGTGTATTGACCGTATATACGGCGCCTGCCGTGTTTCGCTCAGATCGAGGAGTAGCCATGGATCTGCCCATCAGCTTGCAAGACATCACGTATGCCGAGAACTATCTGGCGCAGGGCGACCTGGCTACGGCGACGCCGCTGCTGGAGCGTCTGGTGGAGCTCGCCGAGGAGTATATTGATGCTGAGTGCAAGACGGAGGAGAAGCGTCAATACTTTAGCTTCGATAGCAAGTTTGAGCGCTTGGCCTATCGCCGCGTGGAGAAGGATCCGCGCGAGCTTGTGCAGGTCGAGGTGCCGTTTGACCGCCTGTACTCCGACATGGCGTTTGCCTACATTCGCCAGCAGGATTATGTAAGCGCTCGTAATGCCCTGATGCAGGCTGTGCGTTGGGACCCCATGAACTGCAACTATCGCTTGGATTTGGCCGAGCTGTTCCGCGCACTCGAGGACAAGCAGGAGTGGGCATCGCTCTCGTTCTCGGTGCTGGAGCGTGCAAGCGATGGCAAGTGCGCCGCCCGCGCTTACGCCAATCTAGGTCAGTACTTCTTGGAGCCCGAGACCGAGAACGTTTCGGCTGCCGTGGGCTGCGCGCGTCTGGCGCTGCGCCTGGCGCCCAACGATGCGCATACGACGCGCCTGCTCAACAAGATCCATACCACCTATCCGGATGCCGCTGATGAGAGCGACGACCACGTGATGGGTGAATTGGCCCTGCAAGGCGTGCCGACCTCGCCTTCGGCCGAGATTGCCATCTGCCTGATTATGTGCGCGACCGATGCTGCAAGTGACGGCGACAAGCAGGAGGCGACGCGCCTGACGGTGCGTGCTCGCGACTTGGTGGGCGAGGAGGCCTGCGCGGCGATTATCAAACTGGTGCGCGAGAGCGATGCCGAGCTCAATGCCGAGCGCAAGGCAAAGCGCGAGGCTGCGGGCTCAAACGCCGATGGCGCCAAGGAGGCCGGCGATGCCCAGTAAGCGCGAGCGCAAACTCATTTCCAAGAATCGCTCGGCACATCACGAGTACTTTATCGATGAGACATTTGAGTGCGGTATTGAACTGAGTGGCACCGAGGTCAAGTCGATTCGCGAGCGCGCCTGTCAGATCGCTGACACTTTTGCGCTGATTCGTGACGGCGAGTGCTGGCTCGTCGGACTGCATATCCACCCTTATAGCCATGGTGGCGTGTGGAATCGCGATCCCGACCGCCGGCGTCGTCTGCTGCTGCACCGCAAGGAGATTGACTTTCTTGACGGCAAACTTCGCAACCGTGGTTATGCGCTGGTTCCGTTGGAGCTCTACTTTAATACCGACGGCCGCGTAAAGCTGCTGCTGGGTCTGGGTCGCGGCAAGAAGCTCTACGACAAGCGCGAGGACATGGCCAAGCGTGATGTCCAACGCGAGATCGACCGCGCCCTCAAGGAACGCAACCGGTAGGCGCTCTATATAAGTTGCGGTGAGATACGGACTGTTTTGCCTGTTTGAGGGGCTATTCAGCCCCTATTTCACCGCAACTGCGGGCGTCTCATCTTTCTTACTGTTCTGACACATATGTCTTAAAGGCGGCGTCCGTTATGGGTGCCGCCTTTTTTGTGGGTACATACATTCATGAGGTTCCAACCCGAGCTAGGGGAGTGATCGTTATGGACAAAACTGCGTTCTTTACCATGCCGAGCGGTCTGTACGTGGTGAGCGCTGCGGCAGACGGGTTGCGCGCCGGCTGCGTCATCAACACTGCGGTGCAGGTGACGTCCATGCCGCCGCATATTTCGGTTGCCGTGAACAAGGGCAATGTCACCTCGGGCGTCATCGCATCGGCCAAAGCGTTCGCGCTGACCGTGATCGATCAGACTGCCGACATGCTCTACATCGGTAACTTTGGGTTCCGTACCAGCAGCGATTATGACAAGTTTGCCAAATACGAGACCCGCGAGACGGCTCTGGGCATGCCCTATGTGCCTGAGCACGCGGCGGCCCTGTTTAGCTGCCGTTTGATCGACACTGTGGATGTTGGCACGCATCTGCTGTTTATTGGCGAGGTCGAGGATGCCGAGCGCCTGAGCGACGAGACGCCGCTGACGTACGACTACTATCACAAGGTGCTAAAGGGCAAGACGCCGCCCAAGGCTTCGTCGTATCAAGGCTAGAAATGGTCTAAAAATACTTGCATTATATTATTGAGAATATATACTAATAAGCAAGTACACCAGCAGTCACGTTCGAGAGGAGAACATCATGGCTGAGGAGAAGAAGACGTATAAGTTTGTGTGCACCGTTTGCGGTTACGAGGTTGAGGTCGACACGCCCGAGCTGCCCGAGGACTACGTGTGCCCGGTCTGCGGCGTCGGCCCCGATGAGTTTGAGCTTGTCGAGGAGTAGCTCGTAGACACACGGCGATTAGCCATACAGAGCTCTGTCCAAGGGTCCCGGCTGGATATTCCGGCTGGGACCCTTTTGATTTATCTGACGGTTTAAAACGGCCTTACGTGTTACAGATTGAGACGTTATATCTGGACAGCCACGCCATCCCAATTACATCCCCGTTAGCAGCACGATGTCGAGAATCGTCACGATGGCACCGATCCCTACGAGCAGCGCGTTGAGCGGGCGCGAGTTGGCGTATTTGCCCATGACACGGCGTGAGCTGGTGAGCCGTATGAGCACAAAAACCGTAATCGGCAGCTGAAGCGACAACAATGCCTGACTCCAGATGAGACCCTCAAAAGGATTCGGGACGACCAAGCACGCCGCCACTGCGCCGACGAAACAAGCCGCCACCCCGATCGAGGAATGTCGGTCGTGGATGTCGTATTCCTCGTCGAACATGCCCGCCGAAATGGTGCCGGCTGCCATGCCCGCCGTCACACTACTCGAGAGGCCCGCAAACAGCAGCGCCACCGCAAAGATGGTCGAGCTCGCTGGGCCCAAGATGGGGGAGAGCGTGGCCGCTGCGACGGCGAGGTCGTCTACGACAATGCCGTGCGCAAAGAAGGTCGTTGCGGCTAGGATGACCATGGCCGAGTTGATCGCCCAGCCCACGCCCATCGAAAAGAGCGTGTCGAAGAGCTCGTAGCGCAGACGTTCCTCGATAACCTGCTCGCCTTGGCCTTCGAAGTGCATGGATTGGATGACCTCGGAGTGTAGAAAGAGGTTGTGGGGCATAACGACCGCACCCAGGACACTAACGATAATCGCGGCCGAGCCGGTGGGCATACTGGGTGTGATCCAGCTTGCGGCGGCCTGCGGCCAGTCGACCTTGACCAGCGTAAGCTCAGCCAAAAACGAGAGTCCTACCACGCCTACGAAGGCGATGATCCATCGCTCGGCGCGCTTGTAGGAGCTCGTCATGAGCATCGCCATCGATACTGCCGCCACGATGACGCAGCCCGCGCGCACGGGCAGCCCAAAGAGCATCTGGAGCGCGATCGCACCGCCCAGGACTTCGGCCATGGCGGTGGCGATGGTCGCGAGATAGGCGCTGGCGAGTACCGCGCGTCCCACGATGCGGGGGAGGTAGCGTGTCGTGGCCTCGGCAAGACAGGTGCCCGTGGAGATGCCCAGGTGCGCCGCGTTGTGCTGCAACGCGATGAGCATAATCGTGGACAGCGTGACGATCCACAGCAGCGCGTAGCCAAACTGCGAGCCCGCGGCCATATTGGAGGCCCAGTTGCCCGGGTCGATAAAGCCGACGGTGACGAGCAACCCGGGGCCGATATGCCGCGCAATGTCTAGGCCTCCGTGACCACCGGTGCGCCGGGAACCAAAGTGTTGTTTGAGATGGTTGAGCATGGTGTACTCCTGCGTGCCGTTTGTTTGACGCCGTAAAGGGT
The DNA here is from genome assembly GCA_958427975.1 of uncultured Collinsella sp. Classification (GTDB taxonomy): domain Bacteria; phylum Actinomycetota; class Coriobacteriia; order Coriobacteriales; family Coriobacteriaceae; genus Collinsella. The sequence continues at coordinate 16,143 of CAUAEH010000028.1, forward strand.
ACCCGTTTTAGGCTTAAAGGTTAACCGAGACTAACAAAATTGTTGTATTTGAATAGGATGGGGAAAGGAGTTGCCGAAATGTCTTGATCTGTAACAACTAAGGATGGAAATTGGGTCTAGGTGTTACAGATCAAGACAGGAAGAAATGGTCCTATGAAAAATCTTGATTTGTAACAGCTGACCGCCAAAACCGGCCCTTCGTGTTACAGATCGAGACATTCGGAACCGTCTCTCGAAAACATCTCAACCTGTAACATCTAAGCGCCAAAATCGGCTCCTCCTGTTACAGATTGAGATGTTTGAAGCGGTGAGTTTACAGGTCGAACTTGGGCCCTTGTTGCCGTCCTTGAGGTCGGCGGTGTCCACTCGTAGGGCGTGCGTTACGCGATTGTTTCGAAACGGGCGGGAAACACAACGGGCCGGCGATGCACCTAGTATGCCTAGTCAACTGACTGTCTAACACCTAGGGGAGGATCGCGATGCAGGCAGATTCCGCTCAGCAGCAGGGCCTTTATCGCCCCGAATTCGACCACGATGCATGTGGCATCGGCGCGCTTGCCGATATCAACGGCGAGCGCCATCACCAGATTCTGGACGACGCGCTGTCCATTCTGGTCAACTTGGAGCACCGCGGCGGTACGGGACTCGAGAAGAACACCGGCGACGGCGCCGGCATCCTGTTCCAGGTTCCGCATCATTTTTTCCGCAAAGAGGCTCAAAAGTGCGGCCAGATTCTGCCGGCAGAGGGCGACTATGGCGTGGCCATGCTGTTCTTCCCGCAGGACGACAAGGGCGTAGAGGATGCCCGTCGCGTGTTTGAGGAGGGCTGCGCCGAGGCCGGCGTGCCGCTGCTCTTTTGGCGCGAGGTGCCGGTCGACCCGCACGACCTGGGCGAGACAGCCCGCGCCTGCATGCCCACCATCTTGCAGGCTTTCCTGGGCCGTCCGGACGACACGCCCGCCGGCGACGCCTTCGAGCGCCGCCTGTACGTGTGCCGCCGCACCATCGAGAAGAAGGCTGACGCCGAGTTTGCCCTGCGCGACAAGATCTTCTATGTGTGCTCCATGAGCTCGCGCACCATCGTGTACAAGGGCATGCTGGTCGCCACACAGATGCGCCGCTTCTTCATCGACCTCAACGACGCCGCCGTCAAGACGGCCGTGGCGCTCGTACACTCGCGCTACTCCACCAACACCACGCCCAGTTGGGAGCGTGCGCACCCCAACCGCTTTATCATCCACAACGGCGAGATCAACACCCTCAAGGGCAACGTCAACTGGATTCGTGCCCGCGAGCCCAACCTGTACAGCCCCGTGTTGCAGCATGATCTTGAGCGCGTGATGCCCATCATCAACCGTGAGGGCTCCGATTCCGCGATTCTGGACAACGTGCTCGAGTTTTTGGTCATGAACGGTCGCCCGCTTACACGTGCCGCGTCCATGCTGCTGCCCGAGCCGTGGGACCACAACGACAATCTGAGCGAGGAACGCCGCGCCTACGACGCCTACCAGTCCATGCTCATGGAGCCGTGGGATGGCCCGGCGGCCATCGCCTTTACCGACGGTCGCACGCTGGGTGCCGCCCTCGACCGTAACGGCCTGCGTCCCGCCCGCTACTATGTGACGCGCGACGGTCGCTTTATGCTGGCAAGCGAGGTGGGCACCATCGAGGTGAGCCCCGAGAACATCCTGACGAGCGGCTGTCTGGGACCGGGCCAGATGCTCGAGGTCGATTTTGCCCGCGGCCGCGTCATCTACAACGACGAGCTACGCGCCCGTTACGCCAAGGAAAAGCCCTATCGCGACTGGATCGCCGAGGAGACGCTGACCGTCGACGCGCTCGACAAGCCCGTCGCGCCCGCGCCCGCCGAGGACGCCGAGGTGCCCGCCGCCGTGCGCATGGCCAAGCTCGGGTATCACTGGGATGATGTTGACGAAGTCGTGCGTCCCATGGCCCAGCAGGGCAAGGCGCCGCTCGCCTCGATGGGTATCGATGCGCCGCTGGCCTGCCTGTCCAAGAAGACGCGCTCGTTCTTTGACTACTTCTATCAGCTGTTCGCCCAGGTCACGAACCCGCCCATCGACGCCCTTCGCGAGCATATGGTCACCTCGACCACGCTCTACCTGGGCAACCACGGCAACCTGCTCGAGGACTCCCGTACGGCCTGCCAGCTGGTGCGCCTGGAGCGCCCACTGCTGAGCGAGGAGGAGCTCGACCGCATCTGCGCCATCGACCGCGTGGGCTTTAAGACCCGTCGCTTCCGTGCCGTCTACCGCCGCGATGCCGGCGAGGGCGCGCTGCAGGCTACGCTCAAGCAGCTTGCCGAGGACGTCGAGGCTGCGGTCCGCGACAGCGTGAACATCGTGGTGTTGAGCGATCGTGCCGCTGCGGGCGAGGTGCCCGTGCCGTCGCTGCTCGCTGTGGGCTGCGTGCACAACCACCTGATCCGCGCCGGCGTGCGTACCTTTGCCGACATCGTGGTGGAGTGCGGCGACGCCGTGTCCCCGCACGACTTTGCGGCGCTGGTGGGCTACTCCGCGAGCGGCATCTATCCGTACAACGCACATGCGTGCATCCGAGATCTGGCGGCACGCGGCGACCTGGACGTGACGGCCGAGCAGGGCATCGCCAACTACAACAAGGCTGCGACCGCTGGCATCGTTTCCATCATGTCCAAGATGGGCATCTCCACGGTGCAGAGCTACCACTCCGCACAGATCTTCGAGGCCGTGGGCTTTACGCCGGAGTTCGTCAACGCGTACTTCGCCGGCACGGTGAGCCGTGTAGGCGGTATGGGCGTCGAGGACGTCGAGCGCGAGCAGAATGAGCGCTATGACGCCGCGCTCGCCATCCTTAAGAGCCCGGCTCCCGATCAGCTGCCCACACTGGGTCTGACCAAGTGGCGCCCGCTCGGTGGCGAGGATCACCTGATTGACCCCCAGACCGTCTACCTGCTGCAGACCGCCTGCCGTGAGGACAGCTACGACACCTTTAAGGAGTACAGCGCCCGCCTGCACCGCACCGGCCGTGCCGTGCGCCTGCGCGACCTGCTCGACTTTGACGGCAGCGGCCGCACGCCGGTTTCGCTCGACGAGGTGGAGCCCGCGCTCAACATCGTCCGCCGCTTTAACACCGGCGCCATGTCGTACGGTTCCATCAGCAAAGAGGCGCACGAGTGCATGGCCATCGCCATGAACCGCCTGCACGGCCGTTCCAACTCCGGCGAGGGCGGCGAGGACCCGCGTCGCGAGACCCCGCTGGCCAACGGTGACTCCAAGAACTCCGCCATCAAGCAGGTGGCAAGCGCGCGCTTTGGCGTGACGAGCCGCTACCTGTGCAGCGCCTTTGAGATTCAGATTAAGATGGCCCAGGGCGCCAAGCCCGGCGAGGGCGGCCACCTGCCCGGCAAGAAGGTCTATCCCTGGATCGCCGAGGTCCGTCAGTCCACGCCCGGCATCGGCCTGATCTCGCCTCCGCCGCACCACGACATCTACTCCATCGAGGACCTGGCAGAGCTGATCTTTGACCTTAAGAACGCCAACCCCGGCGCGCGCGTGTCGGTCAAGCTGGTTAGCGAGGCCGGCGTCGGCACCATCGCTACCGGTGTGGCCAAGGGCGCGGCCGACAAGATTTTGATCAGCGGCCATAACGGCGGCTCGGGTGCCGCGGCGCGCGATTCCATCTGGCATGCGGGCCTGCCGTTGGAGCTCGGCCTTGCCGAGGCCCAGCAGACGTTGCTGCAAAACGGCCTGCGCTCGCGCGTGGTGCTCGAGGCCGACGGCAAGCTCATGGACGGCACCGATGTTGCCGTCGCCTGCCTGCTGGGCGCCGAGGAGTTTGGCTTCGCGACCATGCCGCTCATCTCCATGGGTTGCCTCATGCAGCGCGACTGCCAGCAGGATACCTGCCCGGCCGGCATCGCCACGCAAAACTGCCGCCTGCGTCGCGGCTTCCGCGGCAAGCCCGAGCACGTTGAGCACTTTATGCTCTTTGTTGCCGAGCAGTTGCGCGAGGTCATGGCGAGCCTGGGCTTCCGCACCATCGATGAGATGGTCGGCCATCCCGAGTGCTTGCGCCAGATCGAGGTCCCGGGCAACCGCAAGGCCAATCTGCTCGATCTGTCGCCCGTGCTGACGAGTGCGACCTGCGAGTTCGGCGCTCATATCCCGGGTGCCGACGGTCGCCACTTCCTGCCGCAGATGGCCGCGGACAGCGAGCTCGACAAGACGCTCGACTCCACGTTGTTTGTACCCTATACGGCCGATGCCCGTGCGCACCTGCGTCCGATTCGCTTCCGCGCCGATATCGCCAACGTCAACCGCTGCGTGGGCACCATCCTGGGCAACGCGGTGACCAAGGCGCATCCCGAGGGCCTGCCCGCCGGCTCCATTACCATCGATTGCGACGGTTCGGCCGGTCAGAGCTTTGGCGCCTTCCTGCCGCGCGGCATTACGCTCAACGTGTGCGGCGACGCCAACGACTACTTTGGCAAGGGTCTTTCAGGCGGCGAGGTGTCGGTGCGCCCCAACCCGCATGCGACCTACAAGTTCGACGAGAACATCATCGTGGGCAACGTTGCGTTCTTTGGTGCCACGAGCGGCCGCGGCTTCATTAACGGTCTTGCCGGCCAGCGTTTTGCCGTGCGCAACTCCGGTGCCACCGTGGTGGTCGAGGGCTGCGGCAACCATGGCTGCGAGTACATGACGGGCGGTCTGGCGCTCATCCTGGGCGAGGTCGGACAGAACTTCGCCGCCGGCATGACGGGTGGCGTGGCCTATGTCTTTGACCAGTACGGCACGCTCGATGCCCGTGTGAACCACGAGAGCGTTGAGCTTAAAGCCCCGACGGCCGGCGAGCTGGCGCAGATTCGTGCGCTCATCCAGGAGCACGTGGACGCGACGCAGAGCCCGCGCGGCATTAAGCTGCTCTACAGCTTTGAGACGATGAGCAAGCACTTTGTGAAGGTCATTCCGACCGAGTACGAGCGCGTGCTGGCGATTGTCGCTGCGGCCGAGGCCGTGGGCAAGACGCATGCACAGGCAGAGGAGCTGGCGTTTGACATTGTGACCGGTCGCGCGAGCGCCGCGGATGTCGCTCGCTTCGATGTCGCGGGCGGTGCCGCGGGCGCTGCGCCCGTGGCTGCCAGCTCTGTTGCTTCGACCAAGAAGGAGGCGTAAGTGCCATGGGCAAGCCCGGTGCTTTTCTTGATATCGATCGCGTGACCCACGAGCTTCGCCCCGTGGAGGAGCGCAGCCATGATTTTGATCCGCTGTACGTGGAGCTCGATGACGACGCACGTCGCGCCCAGGCGAGCCGCTGCATGATGTGTGGCGTGGCGTTTTGCCAGATGGGCGCGAGCTTTGGCAAGGCACGCCCGAGCGGCTGCCCGCTGCACAACCTGATTCCCGAGTGGAATGAGCTGGTGTACCGCGGCCGCTGGGACGAAGCGGCCGAGCGCCTGTCGCTCACCTCGCCCATGCCTGAGTTCACGAGTCGCGTGTGCCCGGCGCTGTGCGAGGCCGCGTGCAACCTGGGTTCGGTCGACGGCCAGCCCACGACGATTCACGATAACGAGCGCGCGATCAGCGACCACGAATGGGCAAACGGCGGCCCGCGTCGCTTTGAGCCGGTAGGGGAGGACGCACCCACGGTTGCCGTGGTGGGCTCCGGTCCTGCTGGCCTGGTGGCTGCATGGGAACTTGCGCGTCGCGGTGCCCGCGTGACGGTGTTTGAGCGTGACGATCGCCCGGGCGGCCTGCTCATGTACGGCATTCCCAACATGAAGCTCGAGAAGTCTGTGGTCGAGCGTCGCGTGGCGCTCATGCGCGAGCTGGGTATTGTCTTTGAGCTGGGCGCCGACGTGACGGACCCTGCGGTAGCAGCCAAGCTCAATGGCTTTGACGCCGTCGTGGTGGCTGCCGGCGCTCGTGCACCTCGCGGCCTTTCGGCTACGAATGTGGATGCCCCGGGCGTGGTGTATGCCGTGGACTACCTGACGGCCTCGACCGTCTCGGTGCTCGATGGCGGTGAGCCCGCGGTGAACGCGCGCGGCCTGGACGTTGTGGTCATTGGCGGCGGCGATACCGGCAACGACTGTGTGGGTACCGCAGTGCGCCAGGGTGCGCGCAGCGTGCGTCAGTTTGAGTTCCTGCCGGCCGCGCCCGATAAGCGTGCGGCGAGCAACCCTTGGCCGCAGTGGCCCAACGTTAAGAAGACCGACTACGGTCAGCAGGAGGCTATCGCTGCCATGGGCGGTGAGATGCGTGCTTGGGGCGTGGATACGCTCGAGGTACTGCTGGATAAGAAGGGCGCGGCCGCGGGCTTGCGCGTGGTCGACCTGGATTGGTCGGCTGGCAAGCCTGAGCGCATCGCGGGCTCCGAGCACGAGGTGCCGGCGCAGCTGGTGCTGATCGCCTGCGGCTTTACGGGTCCGGAGCATGGCGTGTTCGATGCGGTGGGCGTGCCTGTTGCCACCGCTGGTCGTTCGCTGCCTGTGATGGCTGCCGAGGGCTCGCACCTCGCGGCTCGCGTGGATGGCGTCGCCGAGGATGCCGCGCCGGTGTATGTTGCCGGCGACGCCCGCAACGGCAGTTCCCTCGTGGTGAACGCCATGGCCGATGCCCTCGCCTGCGCCGCCGAGGTTGCCGAGGCACTGGAGCTGTAAGGTAGTCACGGAGTTACTCAACAATCGAATCGACAAGGGCTGTCCCCAACGGCCGGCACATAAGGAATGTCCCAAAGTGTCGGCAGTTGGGGACATTCCTTATGTGCCGGCATCCGGGGACACTCCTTGCGGGTTTGCGAGCGTTTTGCTCGTTTGCCGACGTCTGGTTGCCTGCCTGTTGACGTTTGCGTTCGTCGCGCTCTGCTGTTTATGTGGCGGCTTTAGTTGCTTATGGACAGCGGCGCGGGTGATTCGTCTAGTTCTACCTGCGATTTTGTGGCAATTTGTATAATCTGCAAGTATCCCGTCAAGTGTTTGGTCAGCATCTGGTTTGCAGCCTGATGCCCATTTCGCCCGCGCTGGCGGCGACCACCTGCCCTCCTCGTAAGCTCAAATTGAGGTTCATCAGTTTGAGGAGGATGCCATGGCTGATCATGTTTTGGACCGGGGACGTCTGGCCGAGGCTGTCGGTAACGATATTGCTGGCATGGCCCAGTTTTGGATGCTGCGCAAGTTTCAGTTTTTGGAGTCGGCGCGCACACAGTTCGAAGGGATAGTCGATCCATGGCTCAGCTATTGCGAAGAACCATCGCAAAGTGAAATCATGGCCTATAACATGGCATTTACCGATTGGCTGCTGTTCGAGCGTCCCTATTACCATGGCAAGACGCTGCTTGAGCTGTATGTTGACGAGCCGCCGGCGTCGCTTTCGCCTGCTTCGCTCAGGCGGCTCGAGCAGGTGCGCGACACACACTATTTCTCGCGCTTTGGCATTTTGGACAAGGATCCTGCGACTGGTATGGTCGCGCTGCGTGACACGCGCACCGACCGTCGTTTTGATGTCTACGACCCACATATCGTGCAAAAAGAGCACTGGCGCGATGGTGCGATTGCGGTGCGCATCGCGTGCGTTGACGATGTTTGGCTGACGGCGGGACAGCTCTACCTCTACGACATTGCGCGCCTGAGCGATACGGCGGTCGACGGGCCGGGCGCGGTGCATCCGGAGGACCTGCAGGACGGCTTTG
>CAUAEH010000029.1 GCA_958427975.1 uncultured Collinsella sp.
TCCTCGGTGAGCTCCTCATCGCGCTCGAGCTTGTTGTTGAAGTCGCGACGGATGTTACGGATGGACACCTTGGCCTGCTCGGCGTACTCGCGGCACTCCTTGACGAGCTCGCGACGACGCTCCTCGGTGGGAGCCGGGAACGGCAGACGAACGACGGTGCCATCGGAGTTGGGGGTAATACCCAGATCGGAAGCGCCGATGGCCTTGACGATAGCGTTAATGAGTGCCTTGTCCCACGGCTCGATGAGCAGCATGTGGGCCTCGGGGGTCTTGACGGCGGCAACCTGCGTGACCGGCGTGGGAACACCGTAATAATCGACGGTGATGTCGGACAGAATGTTGGCATTGGCGCGGCCGGTACGGACCTTGGAGAAGTTATGCTTGAGGGACTCGAGCGACTTGTCCATATGGGCGGTGATGTTCTCTGCCATGCTTAATCCTCCTGATAGACGAGCGTGCCGACGGGCTCACCCGAAAGCGCGCGCTTGACGGTGTCCTCGCCATCGATGTTGAGGACCAAAATCGGCATACGGTTATCCTGGCACAGTGCCGTAGCCGTGGAATCCATAACCTGCAGACCGCGGACGAGAACCTCGTGATAGGTAATCTTGTCAAAGCGGACAGCATCGGCGCACTTGACGGGATCCTTGTCGTAGATGCCGTCAACCTTGGTGGCTTTAATCAGAATCTCGGCACCGATCTCGCACGCACGAAGAGCCGCGGCAGTGTCAGTCGTAAAGTACGGATTGCCCGAACCGGCGGCAAAAATAACGACGTTGCCCTTGGAAAGGTGGTTGATGGCACGACGGCGAATATAGGGCTCGCAGATCTCGTTCATCTGGATAGCGCTCATGACGCGGCAGGGAACATCGTTGTGCTCGAAGGCATCCTGCAGGGCGAGCGCGTTCATAACGGTTGCCAGCATGCCCATGTAGTCGGCCTGAGCACGCTCCATGCCACCGGCAGCGCCGGCCATGCCGCGGAAAATATTACCGCCGCCGACAACGACGCCGACCTCATGGCCAACGGCGAGCAGCTCCTTGACCTGCTTGGCAAGATGGTCGGTAACCTTGGGGTCGATGCCATATTGGCCGTCGCCCATCAGTGCTTCGCCGGAAAGCTTAAGAAGCACGCGTTTATATCGGATGTCGGACAAAGCAATCCTCCTTTAATTAGACTCTCAATATGATATCAAAGGCTCTCATAAGAGCCATGAAAAAGCAGGCTGTGAGTAAAACCCACAGCCTGCTCATTACCAGCTACAAGAGCTTATTTACTCGCCACGGACCAGACGGTCAAAGGCAACGACGGTAATGGTGTCGCCGAGCTCCTTGGAGACCTGCTCAGCGTACTTCTTGATGGTGAGGGAGCTGTCCTTGATGAACTCCTGCTCGGTGAGCACGGACTGCTTGTAGAACTTCTCCAGACGGCCGACAGCCATCTTCTCCTGAATAGCCTCGGGCTTGCCGGACTCGGCAGCCTGAGCCATGTAGATCTGCTTCTCGTGCTCGACGGTCTCAGCCGGAACCTGATCGCGGGTAGCGCAGATCGGGGCGACGGCGGCAACCTGAAGCGCAACGTCGTGAGCAAAGGTCTTGAAGGACTCAGCCTGAGCGGTCTCGGCCTTCTCGAAAGCGAACTCGACGAGAACGCCGATCTTACCACCCATGTGGATGTAAGAAGCAAGAGCGCCGTTCTCGGCCTTGCGGGCGGCGAAACGGGAGATCTTCATGTTCTCGCCCATGATGTGAATCATCTCGGTGAGCTCGGAGGAAACGGTCTCCTCGCCCATCGGCTTCTCGAGCAGAGCGTCGACGTCAGCAGGCTCGGTGGTAGCGACAACCTCAGCGACCTTGGAAGCAAAGCCAGTGAACTTGGCGTTGGAGCCAACGAAGTCGGTCTCGCAGGAGAGCTCGAGCAGAGCGCCGGTCTTGCCATCCTCGGAGACGAACGCGGCGACAGCGCCCTCGTTGGTCTCACGGCCAGCCTTCTTGGCAGCCTTGGCAAGGCCGTTCTTACGCAGAACGTCGACAGCGGCGTCCATGTCGCCGTCAGCCTCGACGAGAGCCTTCTTGCACTCCATCATCGGGGAGTCGGTCATCTCGCGGAGCTGCTTGACCATAGCGGCGGTAATCTGGGCCATTGTGGTTCCTTTCAAAGAGATGAAAAAGAATTAACTAAGACTGATTTACTCGGCCTTGGGCTCAGCGGCCATCTCGGCCTCGGAGACCTGCTCCTTGCCGGAGCCAGCGAGGCAGGCGTCAGCCATGAGCTCGCACATAAGGGTGACAGCGGAGATAGCGTCATCGTTGCAGGGGATGCCGTACTCGACCTCGTCGGGATCGGAGTTGGTGTCGATCAGAGCGACGACGGGGATGTTCAGGCGCTGAGCCTCCTTGATGGCGTTCTCCTCGCGCTTGGTGTCGATGACGAAGAGAGCCTGGGGCAGACCCTTCATGTCGCGAGCGCCACCGAGGTTGGTCTGGAGCTTGGTGAGCTCCTTGCCGAGAACAGCCTGCTCCTTCTTGGGCAGAACAGCCATGCGGCCGTCCTCGACCATGGCCTCGAGCTCCTCCATGCGGTTGATGCGGGAGCGGATGGTGACGAAGTTGGTCAGCATACCGCCGAGCCAACGCTGGTTGATGTAGGGCATGTTGGCGCGCTCAGCAGCGTTCTTGACGGCCTCCTGAGCCTGCTTCTTGGTGCCGACGAACAGCACGTTGCCACCCTTGGCGACGTTCTTGACGAAGGTGTAGGCCTGGTCGGCGTCGAGGATGGTCTGCTTGAGGTCGAGGATGTAGATGCCGTTGCGCTCACCGAAGATGAACGGCTTCATCTTGGGGTTCCAGCGACGGGTCTGGTGACCGAAGTGGCAGCCGGCCTCGAGCAGGGTGCGGATATTAATCTTGGTAGCCATGTTAAACCTCCTGTGGTTTGCCTCCGCGCGGGGTCATCCTCCAAAACCAACCCGGACATGTGCTACCAAAGCCCGGGCACCACGGTATGAAGTAGCCGCGCGTGCGTGATAAAAACATGTTGCCGTGAAGCAACCCGATGAATGATAGCAGGAATGCCTCTTCCTGCCAACCCGCAATCAAAACCACACACCTGAGTGCGGCGCGGGACGTCCCAGCCACTATTCGCCGCGGGGATGGGCTTGAGCCACAGCCCGCTTAAGCCGATCGGGTGTGAGATGCGTGTAGATCTGCGTCGTGGACAGGCTCGCATGACCTAGCAGCTCTTGAACCGAGCGCAGGTCCGCACCGCCCTCGAGCAAGTCGGTCGCAAAGGTATGGCGCATCGCATGCGGGGCGATGTCAGCCGGAATGCCGGCGAGCGTCGCCAGCGTATGGAACCGCCGCCGGAGCATCGCGGCGCTCATGCGATTGCCGCGCGCCGATATAAGCAGCGGATGCGGCCCGGTAGCGAGGTCGCGGCGCTTTGTCCGAGCGAGCAACTCCGGCCTCCCCTCTTCAATATAGAGACGCGTCACATCGAGCGCACGACGATACAGAGGAACGATGCGCTCCTTGCTTCCCTTGCCCCACAGGCGCAGCGTGCGCTCGGACCATGAGATGGATTCCACATTGAGCGCCGCAAGCTCTGAGATGCGGGCACCCGAGGCATAGAGCAACTCGAGCATCGCCGCATCGCGCAGTCCCGCGGGTGTTGAGGTATCAGGCGTCTTGAGCAGCGCCTCGACCTGCTGGGTCGTAAGGACGCCCGGCAGGTCACGCGGCAGCTTGGGCGACGCGATCGCCGAGACCGCATCGCCCTCGACAATCCCCTCGGCTGCCATCCAGCGATAGAGAGATCGGATAGCCGACAGGTGCGCCGCAAGCGTTCGGGGAGCCACCTGCTCACGCGAAAGCTCGGCAAGATAGCGACGAATGGTGCGCACGTCGGCAGCGAAAGCATCAATATCCTCGCGCTCGCACCAGGCAGCAAAGCGCTCTAGCCTCGAGCCATAGGCCGTCACCGTGTTGGGAGAAAGCCCCTCAACGCGTGCGATATAGGCGATAAAAGAGTCGACGGTGTCGTACAGGTCAAAGGCTATGACCGGTCGCCTCCAAACAAGTCGGAACGCGTGGCCAAGTAGGCATCGAGGGCCTCGAGCGCACGGTCCGCATAGGCCTGATAGCGGTCGCGCTTGCTGCGGCGCTTACCATCCTCGAGTGGCGGCACCAGGCCAAAGTTGACATGCATGGGCTGGTAGCCCACGGTGGCAGGATCGGTCGCATAGCCCACGAGCGCGCCCAGGGCGCCCACACGGGGCAACTCGACGCCCGCGGCGCCGATAGCCTCGGCATAGGTGTTGAGCGCCGCGAGCAGACCGGTCGCCACGGCTTCCATGTACCCCTCGGTGCCGGTGATCTGACCGGCCAGGCGCACGCCGGTACCAGGCACGGCAAAGGTGCCATCGAGCACGTGCGGGGCGTCGACAAAGGTATTGCGGTGCATGACGCCGTAGCGGAAGAACTCAGCGTTCTCCAGGCCCGGCACCATATGGAAGACGCGCTTCTGCTCGCCAAAGGTCAGGTTGGTCTGGAAGCCCACCAGGTTATAGGCGGTCTTCTCCTTGTTCTCGGCACGCAGCTGAATCGCCGCCCAAGGGCGACGTCCGGTACGCGGGTCGGTGAGGCCGACGGGCTTCATGGCGCCAAAGCGAATGGCGTCCTTGCCGGTGCGCGCAACCTCCTCGGCAGGCTGGCAGGCCTGGAACAGATCGCCGCCCTCAAAATCCTTGAGCACCACGCGGTCGGCCGTGGTAAGCGCCTCGATAAAGGCCTCGTACTCCTCCTTATTGAGCGGAGCGTTGAGATAGTCGCCGCTCCCCTGCTCCTCGTAGCGCGACTGCGAGAACAGCACGTCCATATCGAGCGTGGAGGCATCGACGATCGGCGCCGCGGCATCGAAGAACGCAAGGGCGTCGCCACCGACGAGCTTCATGACCTCTTCGCTCAGCGCCGGCGAGCACAAGGGGCCGGCGGCAATGACCACGTGACCCTCGGGAATCTGCGTGACCTCGCCGTGAATGATCTCGATATTGGGACGGGCGGCAACCTCGGCCTCGACAAGCTCGGAAAACTTGACGCGGTCGACCGCCAGGGCGCCACCGGCGGGAACAGCCGCGCGATGGGCGCAATCGAGCAGCACCGAACCCATGCGCTCGAGCTCGGCTTTTAGTAGGCCAGCAGCGGAATCTGGACGGGTCGACTTAAACGAATTGGAGCAGACGAGCTCTGCCAGGTGATCGGTATGGTGAGCCGGGGAGCTCACCTGGGGGCGCATCTCGCACAGCTTTACGGCAAACCCACGGTCTGCCAGCTGGATCGCGCATTCCGAACCCGCCAGACCGCCACCGATAACCGTCACCTGATCGAACTGCATCTGCAAACACCTTTCTAATTGACACGTTTTCCATTGTGACCGAAGGGCGTCTGGGCGTGAAGGGCAAACTTGGAGGGCGCATACCTTCCATCCATCATGCGCTCGATAAGGCCCTCGAGTTCAAGCGAACCCAAGAGTTTGAGTACGCCGACAGCATCGAGTGAGACGAGCGCCGCGATGTCGTCGACCTTGAGCGGAGAGGCGATGAGCGCATGCATCACGGTCTGCTGTGTTGGATTCAGGTCGGCAATGCCGGGAGCATCGGGGCGTGAGTAGCGCAGGGTGCCGTATATGCGAGAGATAGCCATCTCGATGGACTCCTCGTCGACAATGCAGCAGGCACCGTTCGCAATGAGGTAATTCGTGCCACGCGACTCGGGCGATAGGATCGACCCCGGCACGGCAAGAAGTTCGCGCCCCAAATCCATAGCAGCCTCGGCTGTGGAAAACGTCCCAGAAGGCATACCCGCCTCGGATACAAAGAGGGCTTGCGACAGGGCCGCGATTACGCGATTGCGGCGCGGAAAGGCGAACTTGCGCGGACCCATGCCCCACGGAGAGATCGACACGACCGCGCCACCCGTATCAAGCGTGCGCGTAATCAGCCCCGCGCTCGAACGCGGGTAGACAACGTCGGCGCCCGTCCCCAGCACCACAACGTGTTTGCCGCCGGCGTTGACCGCAGCCCAACCCGAGGCCTGGTCACAACCGACCGCACCGCCCGAAACTACCGTCACTCCCGCCTCAACCGCCACCTTCGCCGCAAGCTCTGCCACGGCAAGACCATACGGCGAGGCCTTTCGCGCACCGATGATGGAGAGCGCGGGCGTCGAAAGCGCCTCGGGGTTGCCGCGCACATAGAGCGTCTGAGGTACATCAGAAAGCTCCAAAACGGTCTCGGGATACAACGCGTCACCTGGATGCAGCTCGAAGGTCCCCTCAGCCATCATTGGTCCCTCCTTCCCTGGTACATCGCCGCCTCGAGCACGTGGTCCTGCGTCACCTGCTCGCTCTCGGCGACATCTGCGATCGTGCGCGCAATGCGAACAAGGCGCACGATGCCACGCCCTGTGAGATGCGTGCGCTTCGACAGGCCGAGCACACACTTCTCCGCCGCATCATCGAGCTCAAAGGTCGAAACGACGCCGTCAATGGACCGTGTCTCGTCATCCTCGGCCTCGGCATCCGCATCGTCCATGCGGGATTCGCGCCAAGCGCGAAAGGCGCGACCGCGCACAACGTAGTCACGTAACTCGGCCGACGACATGCCCTCCGCACCCTCGATAATCACTTGAGGGTCGGGACGGGTCACATCGATCATCATGTCGATACGGTCGGCCAAAGGACCGCGCAGTTTAGACCGATAGCGCTCGACCATCGCCGCCGAGCAGCGACACGGCACCTCGCGATCGCCCAAAAAGCCGCAGGGGCAGGGATTGCTCGCAGCCAGCAGCTGAAAGCGCGACGGGAAGGTAAAAGCCCCGTCGACGCGTACGATCCTCACGTAGCCGCGCTCGATGGGCTGACGCAGCGTCTGCAGCACGCCAGTGGGAAACTCGGCAAGCTCGTCCAAAAAGAGCACGCCGCCATGAGCAAGGCTGATCTCACCCGGGTGCACCGGGCGCCCGCCGCCAATAAGGCCTGCGGTCGAAATACTGTGGTGGGGACTGCGGAAGGGGCGGTGCCCCGCCAACAAGCCATCAATGTTCTCACCCAAAACCGAATGGATGCACAGTGCCTCCTGCTGATCCTCAACGGAAAGCTCGGGCAGGATGCCGGTCATACGGCGTGCGAGCATCGTCTTGCCCGATCCCGGAGACCCGATCATGAGCAAGCCGAGTTCTCCTGCCGCCGCAAGCGCCATGCCGCGTTTAGCGACTTCCTGCCCCAGCACGTCTGCATAGTCGAGCTCGGGCTCAAAGGTCGCCTCGACACCCTCGGAATCCAAGTAGTGCCGTGCGGCATCGCCCATGCCGTGAGCAAGCTGAGACAGATGGTCGATAAAGCCGCAATCCACGCCCGCGAGTGGCACATGCTGGTCGGACCTGCCGGCGATAAAAGACAGCCCCATGTCGCGAGCCAATAGCTGAAACGCCACCTCGCCTTTGACAGGAAGCACCGTGCCGTCCAAGCCGAGCTCGCCGGCGATAAGACAACGATCGAGGTTGTCGCGGGGAATCTGACCATCGGCCGCTAGAACCGCGATGGCGATGGGCAGATCAAAGCCGCTACCGGTCTTGCGAATATCGCCGGGTGCCAGGTTGACAGTAATGCCCGAGCGCGGGATCTCGAACCCGGCGGAGCGCATCGCGCAGCGAATACGACCGCGTGACTCCATCACCTCCATACTCGGAATGCCGAGCATCTGGATGCCCGGAACGCCACCGGCAAGCGAGACCTCGACCGTGACGGGAATCGCCTCGACGCCGCGGATGCAGGCCGCGTGAACGGCAAACGTCTCGAACGCCATCACGACACCTGCCAATCGAACGCGTTGTACTGGTGCTCGATCTCGGCGATATGTCCGCCGCGAATGGTGACGCCCACGGCATCGAAGCGAATCGCCTTGAGCGGATAATGCTCCATAAGATAGCAACTTGCGATGCGGCGGTAGCGGCGTTGCTTTTGGGCGTCCACGGCCTCCTCGGGAAAGACCCGCGTGTTGCAATCCAGTACGACGCGTCTGGTCTTGACCTCGGCCATCACCACGACATCGTCGAGCTCATCGAGCAGCACCAGATCAGCCTCGCCCTCGGTGCAACGATAACCCTGCTCCAGCAAGGTGTAGCCGCGCTCGTTAAAGTAGTCGATGGTGATCAGCTCGCCTAGCATGCCCAGCTCGCGGGGACTGAGTCCCTTGATAAACTCGGGCGTCATCGCCCCGCAGTCGAGCTCGCCGTTTTCCCAACGCTCCTTGAGCTGCTGTGTCTTGCTCTTTTTGCTTGCGGCACTCATGGGGTCTCCTTTCCCGCACACTGCAGTGCCCCGATGATGAGGGCACCTTTCATGCGGGTAAGTACCGGAAGCTAACCAAAAGCTGACCAAATGCCGTCAAAAAACGGGCCGTACGCAACAATGGTGTTGCATACGGCCCGCTACCAGCAGGTTTATAAAACCCCAGAGATCCCTGTCTCCACAATTGACCTAGAAAAGGCGCTCAGTCTGCAGAAAGTTTCCGCAAAAGCTCACACGATGCAGTGGACAAAGTCCATGTTTTCGAATGGCCTCGATGTGCTCGGGGCTCGCATAGCCCTTCGACTCGGCCAGATGGTACTCGGGATACTCGGCGTCGTACTCGACCATCATCTCGTCACGCGTGACCTTAGCCATGATGGACGCCGCGGCGATGCAGGCGATCTTGGCATCGCCCTTCACCACATCGCGCTCGTTAGGAACGGCGCCCAAGGGGTTGCCATCCATAAGCACGCAATCGGGCTCGAGCCCCGTATCGGCCACGGCGCCCGCAACGGCGGTACGGATAGCACGGGCCATGCCCATCTCATCGATATCCTTAGGCGCGATATGGCAAAAACCGATCGCCGTCGCCACCTCGGCAATCTTCACTGAGAGCAACTCGCGGCGCGCCGGCGTGAGCTTTTTGGAATCGTTGATGCCCCAGACGCGCGGCTTCATAGGAAGGCAGACAGCGCATACCGTCAAAGGACCGGCCACCGATCCGCGACCCACCTCGTCGACACCAACGACCACCCCATCGCCGCCAAGCTCATGCATAAGCTCGTACATGTCATTGACGCGCTCGCGCTCGGCAAGTTCCTTGGCATGGCGCTTAAGAGCACGCTCGCAAGCCTTGATCACCTGCTGGCGCGGGTCCTCGCGATAATGCTCCACGAGGGCGGGGATCTCCTCAAACGTAGCGCTCGCCAGCTCTCCGGCAACCTGCGATGCCGAAACCGAGCTCGTCATATTGGCCATACCAGGCCCTCCTTGCATGCAAATCAGATAAAAAGAAGGGCCACCCGAAGGTGACCCTTGTGTCCAAACGAGTGGACAGACGCTGCGATCTTCTTAGCGCTTCTCGGGGATGCGAGCAGCCTTGCCCACCTTGTCGCGGAGGTAGTACAGCTTGGCGCGACGGACGCGACCATGACGAACGACCTCGAGCTTGGCGATCTTGGGGCTGTGAAGCGGGAAGGTACGCTCAACACCGACACCGAAGGACATCTTGCGGACGGTGAAGGTCTCGCGGGCACCGGCGCCGGCCATGCGGATGACGTCGCCCTGGAAGACCTGGATGCGCTCGCGGTCGCCTTCCTTAATGCGGTAGTGAACCTTGACGTTGTCGGCGACGCGAACCTGAGGAATGTCCTCGCGGATCTGCTGACGCTCGATTGCGCGGATGTAATCCATGTGCAATTCCTTACTCTTCTAGAGGTGCCGTACCACCTTGGCCGGCACGTAGTTGAACAAACGTATTCGAGTATACACGCGCGGGTTTCTGCTGCAAGAACAATTTTTTACGCAGACAAAAAGACAAAACCCGCACATGATAACCGCCCGCCTCACGAATGAGACGGGCGGCATGAAGGGGGCTACGCTAGGCGTCTAAACCCAAAACGTTAGGCGGAACGCTTGGCCTCGAGCTTGGCTTGAGCGGCAGCCAGGCGTGCGAGGGGCACGCGGTAGGGCGAGCAGGACACGTAGTCCACGTCGGCCACGTTAAACAGGCCCTTGATGGACTTGGGGTCGCCGCCGTGCTCGCCGCACACGCCAAAGTGCATGTCGGGGTTGGTGGCGCGGCCCTTCTCGACAGCCATGCGCAACAGTTCGAGTACTGCCGTGTCGATGGTCTCGAAGGGATTGTCCTTCAAGATCTTCTTGTGCATGTACAGCGGGATGAACTTGGCCTCGGCATCGTCGCGGGAGAAGCCGAAGGTCGTCTGGGTGAGGTCGTTGGTGCCAAAGCAGAAGAAGTCTGCGTGATGGGCGATCTCGTCAGCGACCATGCAGGCGCGCGGCAGCTCGAGCATCGTGCCCACGGGAATGTTGAGCTCGACGCCCTCCTCGGCGGAAACCTCGGCGATGACGCGCTCGATGACCTCGCGAGTCTGGACATGCTCAGCCGTGATGGAAACGAGCGGAACCATGATCTCGGGATGCGGGTCGACGCCCTCCTTGATAAGGCGGGCAGCGGCCGTGGCGACGGCGCGGACCTGCATGAGCGGCAGATCGCTAAAGACGACGGACAGGCGCACGCCGCGTAGGCCGAGCATCGGGTTGGACTCGACCATGCCGTCGATACGACGCAGGCGGGCGCGCAGGACGGCAAGCTCTTCCTCGCTGGCGCCGGCGGCTTCCTTCTTGGTGATGGCGACCTCGAGGTCGCGAGGATTATCCAGGAACTCAGGAAGCGGCGGATCGAGCAGGCGGACGACCACATCGCGACCGGACATGGTCTTGAACATCGCCAGGAAGTCCT
Organism: uncultured Collinsella sp.; assembly: GCA_958427975.1. Classification (GTDB taxonomy): domain Bacteria; phylum Actinomycetota; class Coriobacteriia; order Coriobacteriales; family Coriobacteriaceae; genus Collinsella. The sequence goes on from CAUAEH010000029.1 coordinate 10,829, forward strand.
CGGTCTGAACCTTGAGCAGGTCGGCCAGGGCCTGCTGCTTCACGGCCTCATCGTCAGACAGGATAAAGCTCTTGATGATGTTCTTGCGGTCGCCCAGGAACATGTGCTCGGTGCGGCACAGGCCGATGGCCTCGGCGCCAAACTCGAGGGCGAGCTCGGCATCCTCGGGGTTGTCGGCGTTGACGCGCACATGGTTGGCATGGCCACAGGTCTCGTCCAGGCGAATCTCGTCGGCCCAGGACAGGATAGTGTCCAGGTCGCCGGTAAGCTCGGCGGAGACCAGGTCGACGGGACCGTCGACGACGATGCCCTGGGTGCCGTCGATGGAGATGACATCGCCCTCGTGCAATACGCGGTCGCTGCCCTCGATGCGCACGACCTTCTCGGCGGCGTCGATGTGGAAGCGTTCAACGCCGCAGACGCAGGGCGTACCCATGCCGCGGGCGATAACGGCGGCATGGCTCGTCTTGCCACCGTGGCTGGTCAGGATGCCCTCGGCGGCGACCATGCCCTTCAGGTCATCGGGGTTGGTCTCCCAACGAACCAGAATGACCTTGTGACCCTCGTTGGCGCGCGCGACGGCGTCATCGCTCGAGAACACGACCTCGCCCACGGCGGCACCGGGGCTGGCGTTCAGACCGCTGGCCAGCGCCTCGTACTTCTTGGAGGCGTCAAACTGCGGGTGCAGAAGCTGGTCGAGCTGCGCGGGATCGATGCGGCTCACGGCCTCTTCGCGGGTGATCAGTCCTTCCTCGACCATTTCGATGGCGATGCGCAGGGCGGCGGTGGCGGTGCGCTTGCCAACGCGGGTCTGGAGCATCCAGAGCTTGCCCTGCTCGATGGTGAACTCGATGTCACACATATCGCGGTAGTGATCCTCAAGCGTCAGGAAGACACGCTCAAGCTCCTCACCTGCGGACTCGAGGCCCGGGGTGGCCTTGAGGTCGGCGATGGGCTCGGTGTTGCGGATACCGGCAACGACGTCCTCGCCTTGGGCATTAACCAAAAAGTCACCGTAGAACTCCTTGGTGCCGTCGGCCGGATTACGCGTAAAGGCGACGCCCGTCGCAGAGGTCTCGCCCTTGTTGCCAAAGGCCATGGCCTGCACGTTGACGGCGGTGCCGAGCTCGTCGGAAATACCATGCTGCTTGCGGTAGATGCAGGCACGCTCGTTCATCCAGCTGCCAAAGACGGCCTGGATGGCAAGGCGTAGCTGAAGCTCCGGGTCGTGCGGGAAAACGGGCTTGCCGTCAGCGACCTCGAGCTCGGGATACAGGGAGGCATCGACGTTCTCGGAGAAGATGCCCTTAAAGGTCTCGACGAGTTCCTGCAGGTCCTCGGCCGAAAGCTCGGAATCGATGCGAACGCCGGCGACCAGACGGGCCTGGGTCAGGGCGTTCTCGAACAGGTCGGCGTCAACGCCCATGACGACATTGGAAAACATCTGGATAAAGCGGCGGTAGCTATCCCAGGCAAAACGCGGGTTCTGCGTCTGCGCGATGAGGCCCTGGACGGAATCGTCATTGAGGCCCAAGTTGAGGACCGTGTCCATCATGCCGGGCATGGAGAACGGAGCGCCCGAACGAACCGACACGAGCAGCGGGTCGTTGGCGTCACCGAGCTTCTTGCCGCAGCGGGCCTCGAGGTCCGCCTCGGCAGCAACGATCTCATCGAGTGCGTCTTCGGGCCAGACGCTGCCGGCACCGGAGTACTCGACACAGGTTTGGCAGGTAATGGTAAAGCCACCGGGAACCGGCAGGCCGATACGACTCATCTCGGCAAGGTTAGCGCCCTTGCCACCAAGCACGAAGTTCATGGACTTGTCGCCCTCGGTGACACAGGTGCCCTGGGCGTCGGTTCCAAAACGGTAAACCCTCTTGCAATCGCTCACGATACTTCCCCTTCCATGCACTTACGCGCATGACCGCGGTAACGAATCGACCCGCCAGATGCGGGCCGTGAGGGAACTATACGGCGGGTTTTGAGCAGGCTTAAGCAGAGGATGCGCGGTTTGGTAAACGTGCTAAAACTGGCGGTAAACGGTAGGTAGAGGTGGTTACATTATGAAGATACCACTGTAAGAACGTGCAGGTCAAATGCGATATTATTGCTAAATCGCTTTATCAAAATGCTGCTACTATTAGGCTCGACGGGCGGCGCGGCGGGCACGGGCTTCTTGGATTTCCTCCAAGTGGCTAATGATCTCGGCAGCGCTTTCTTCGATGGCCTTGCCGTCGGTACGCACCACAAAGCAGCCTAGGCGCTTCATGAGCGCACGGGCTTCCTCGAGCTCGCTGTGCACGCTCTCGGGCTCGGCATAGGAGCCGGCAACGGCACGAGCGTAGTCATCGCCCAAGCGGCTATCGCGAATTTCGGAAATCACATCGACGGTCGAAATCAGGCCGAACAGGCGCATCGGGTCGACCTCGTAAATCGACCTGGGCGGCTCCATGCCATGCGCCAGTGGGACATTGGCGACCTTGTAGCCCTGATAGGCCAAATACATCGACAGCGGCGTCTTGGACGTACGCGATACGCCCAGCAGCACGATATCGGCTCCCGACAGATCGTCGCAGCCGCGCCCGTCATCGTGCTCAACGAAATACTCCATGGCCTCGATGCGATGGAAATAGCGGTCATCGGTCTTGTGAATCACACCCGCGACGCCCTTGGGCGGCACACCGATGAGCGACGACAGCACGGCAAGCGTCGGGCCAATCAGGTCGACCGAACGAATATGCAGCATGCCCAGGTAATCGAGCACGCGGGCGCGAAGCGCCGGATCGACAATGGTGTGGAACACGGCAATATCGCGATGGTCGGCATCGACGCGCGGGCCCACAAACGACTCCACCTGCTCCACCGAGGTCACCTTGGGCAGGCGCAAGAGAAGAAAAGCCCCTTCATCAAATTGCCCGGACGCCGCAAGCACCACTTCACAAGCGGTATCACCGAGCGAGTCGGAGATAACGATAACGGTGGGACGAGCGGTGACCGGGCAATCCATGCGGGGCTCCTTTTGCGCTTATGCGCAGGCTAGCTTACTTTTTGCGGGCAAGCTCACCGATGTTGGCGATACCGGAGAAAACGGCCTCGAAGCGGTTGAGCAGCTTAAGGCGATTATCGCGGAGCTGTTCGTCCTTGTCCATGACCATAACCTCATCGAAGAAACGGTCGATGGGCGCGCGCAGGGCGGCGAGGGCGGCAAATGCGGCCGGGTAGTCCTCGGCAGCAAGGGCAGCATCGACAGCAGTCTGAGCAGCCTCGGAAGCATCGGCAAGCGCGAGCTCGGCCTCGCCCATCAGGCTGCGGTCGTACTCCGCGCCCAGCTCGGGCTTGGAGATATGCGCGGCACGGGCATAGGCCGTAGCCAGGTTGTCAAAGGTCTCGGCATCGTTCTTGCGGGCCTCGTCGAGGGCGGCGCAGCGGGCGAAGAAGACGGACGGGGCGATGATGTGCACCGCAGAGACGGCGGCAACGGTATCGGCCGGGATCTTTTCGTCGCGGGCCATGCTCACCAGGCGGCCATGGAAGAAGTCGCGAACCTGCTGGGCGACCTCGGCGGCGTCGAACTCAATGCCCTGCTCGCTATAGAGCTCGAGGGCGAAGTCGATGAGCGATGTGGGGTCGATCGGCAGACGGTCGCGCAGGATGTTGATGATGCCGATAGCGGCACGACGTAGCGCGTAGGGGTCGGAGGAGCCGGTCGGGGGCTCGCCAATGGCAAAGATACCGGCGATGGTATCGAGCTTGTCGGCGCAGGCCACGATGCAGCCAGCGGTGCCCTCGGGCAGCTCGTCACCGGCAAAGCGGGGACGATAATGATCGCGAATGGCGTGGGCGACCTCGTCGTTCTCCCCCATCGCGGTGGCGTAGTAACCGCCCATCACGCCCTGCTGGCTCGTGAACTCGACGACGGCGTTGGATATCAAGTCGGCCTTGCACAGGTGCGCGGCGCGAGCGGCATCGGCGGCCAGGTGGGCGCCCAGATGGGCCTCGCGAGCGATGGCAAGCGCGAGTTGCTCAATGCGCTCGGACTTGGCGAGCACGCTACCGAGCTTCTCCTGGAAGGCGACCTTGGCCAGACGCTCGCGGAACTCGTCGAGGGAGATCTTCAGGTCCTCCTCGTAGAAGAACTTGGCATCGTCCAGACGGGCGCGCACAACGCGCTCGTTGCCGTCGATCACGCGCTCGGCGTTCTCGGGCTTGCTATTGGAGACGACCACGAACTCACGCGTGAGCTTGCCCTCGCCGTCATAGATCGGGAAGTAGCGCTGGTTGGTGAGCATGGACTCGCAGATGATCTCGTGCGGGACCTTGAGGAACTCCTCATCGAAGGTACCGACGAGCACCGTCGGCCACTCGCAGAGGTTGATGACCTCCTCAAAGACCTTCTTGGGCGTATCGACATGGCAGCCGGGACGGGCAGCCTCGACCTCGGCGATACCGGCGAGGATGGCCTCACGACGACGCTCGGCGGAAAGCACGCCGGCGTCCTCGAGCACCTGCTCGTAGACGGCGGGGCTGGCAACCACATGGTCGCCAGGGCCAAGTACGCGATGACCGCGCGTGGTGTTGCCGCTCGTCACGTCGGCAAACGACACGGGCACAACATCCTCGCCCAAAAGGCAGCAGATCCAGCGGACCGGACGAACAAAGGTCGCATGCTCGTGACCCCAGCGCTGAGAGCGGTAGTTGGGCCACTGCAGGCCGGCGATGGTCTTCTCGCACAGAGCGGTCAGAATCGGCGTAGCCGGTGCGGAGGGAATGTTCTTCTCGGCGAACACATACTCGCGACCGTCAGTGTCCTCGCGACGGACCAGGTCCTCGGCAGCCACACCGCACTTGCGGGCAAAGCCCTGGGCGGCCTTGGTAGCGTTACCGTCAGCGTCGAAGGCAATGTTGGCCGCGGGGCCACGCTTGACCTCGTGAACTTCATCGGTCGCAGTGGCGACGTTAGCCACGAGTGCAGCCAGGCGACGCGGGCTCGAGATCACGCGGACCTCGCCGTGGGCCAGACCGGCCTCGTCGAGACCCTTGGCGATCATGGTGCCAAGCTGCTTGACGGCATTGTTCAGCGGTGCGGAGGGCATTTCCTCCGTACCGATCTCAAACAGGAAATCCTTAGCGTCTGCCATGGCTTACGCCACCTCGCCTTCCTGGTCGGCATTCTCGTTGACTCCGGCGACCTCGGCCATGTAGGCTTCGCAGCACGCCTTGGCGACGGCGCGGACGCGCAGGATGTAGTTGGCACGCTCGACCGCGGACAGGGCGCCGCGGGCATCGAGCAGGTTGAAAGCGTGGCTGCACTTCATGACGCAGTCGTACGCCGGCAGCGGCAGCTTGCGCTCCAGACAGGAATGGCACTCGGCCTCGTAGTCGTCAAACTTCTGACGCATCATCTCGACGTTGGCAACCTCAAAGTTATAGGCACTGAACTCGCGCTCGTTCTCGAGGAACACGTCGCCATAGGTCATGGGCGTGCCGTCGGGCAGGTAGCTCCACACCAGGTCGTAGACCGAGTTAACGCCCTGGGCGTACATGGCGATACGCTCCAGGCCGTAGGTGATCTCGACGGGCACGGGGTCGACCTCGATGCCGCCCACCTGCTGGAAGTACGTAAACTGCGTGACCTCCATGCCATTGAGCCAGACCTCCCAGCCAAGGCCCCAGGCGCCGAGCGTCGGGCTCTCCCAGTCGTCCTCGACAAAGCGGACGTCATGGTCGTTGGGGTCCAGACCGATAGCGGCAAGAGACCCCAGGTAGAGCTCCTGGGCGTTGACCGGCGAGGGCTTGATAAGCACCTGGAACTGATAGTAGTGCTGCATGCGGTTGGGGTTCTCGCCGTAGCGGCCGTCGGCGGGACGGCGGCAGGGCTGCGCATAGCAGGTGCGCCACTCGGCGGGACCGAGCGAGCGCAGCGTGGTCGCGGTATGGAAGGTACCGGCACCGACCTCGGAGTCATAGGGCTGCATAATGACGCAGCCCTGCTCGCCCCAGTACTGCTGGAGGCGCAGGATGATGTCTTGGAAGGAAAGCGATGAAGCGTTCATGCCTCTAATATCCCCTCGTCGAAACGATTACACGGTTAGATACTGTACTATAGCGGTTTTTAGTCGATAGCGCCCAGACGGTTGAGCGGCCAGTAACGCACGAGCGCCACGGCGATCAGGTCCGAACGGTCGACGGGACCAAAGTAGCGTGAGTCGGCAGAGTTTTCGCGGTTGTCGCCCATCACCCACACGCACCCGTCGGGAACGGTGTAGGGATAGCTTACCTGAGCACCGGGCGCTTGGACCGAAAGTGGCCAGCTCATGCCCGTCGTATAGTCCTCGTCGAGCGCTTGGCCGTCAACGACCACCTTGCCATCCTGCAGGTCGACCGTCTGGCCGGCCGTGGCAATAACACGCTTGACAAGAACATCATGCTCGGAGGTGCCATCGGGGTTGTGAAACACCACGATATCGCCCTGCTTGACGGGCTGACCGAGCTCGAGGCTCACCTTTTGTGCCAGGATCTGGTCGCCAATCTCGATCGTGGACTCCATGGACCCGGTGGGCACCACAAAGGGCTCGACCACAAACGAGCGAATCAGGAAGGTGGCCACGAGTGCGATCGCGATGACCGCGATCCACTCAAAAGCGCCCCTCAACGCGGAATGCTGCGATGGAACCATTCTCACTCCTCGCTCTGCGAATACGAAGCGTCCAAAATCTCCTGCGCGTACGCACGCTCCTGGGGCGTGAGCCGCGCCGTCTCGATCAAGTCGGGACGCCAGCGGCAGGTGCGCTCGATGGCGTTCTTGCGACGCCAGGCATCGACCTTGGCGTGGTCGCCGCTCACAAGCACCGGAGGCACGCCCTCGCCGTTGAACTCGGCAGGACGGGTGTACTGCGCGTACTCGAGCAGGCCTCCATCCTCGGCGGTCGAGAACGACTCGTCCACGTTGCTCATCTCGTCGCCCAGGGCGCCGGGAATCAGGCGTACGACGGCATCGGCAACGACCATAGCGGGAAGCTCGCCGCCCGTGAGCACGTAGTCGCCGATCGACAGACGCTCATCGGCATACGCATACGCGCGCTCGTCGACGCCCTCGTAGCGACTGCACACAAACAGCAGGCGCTCACTTTTGAGCAGACGCTCGGCCACATGCTGCGTAAAAGGCTCGCCACAGGGGGTAAAGAACACCACAGTGGGCTTGGGACCCTCTGCGCTAATGGCCTCGATGGCCTCTGCGATAGGCTCGACCTTCATGAGCATGCCCTGCCCGCCGCCGTACGGCTCGTCATCGACGGTACGATGGCGGTCGTGCGTCCAGTCGCGCAGGTTATACGCCTTAAAATCAAAAAGGCCGGCCTTGCGGGCGCGGCCCAAAATCGACGTGGACATGACGGGCTCAAACATCTCGGGAAAGACCGAAAGGGTCTCAATCAGCATGTTGTCCTCCCTACTTGTCCATATCGATCAGGCCGTCCATCACGTGGACGGAAATTGTTCCTGCATCGGGAAGATCGAGCACGACTTGCTCGATCACGGGAATCAGTACCTCGCCGTACCGATCTCCCTCGACAACCCAAACATCGTTAGCGGGCGTCGACATGATCTCGACGATCGTGCCGAGCGAGCCGAAGCGCTCGTCGACCACCTCGCGACCCATCAGGTCGGTATAGGCAGCGTCGAGCGAATCGAGCTCAAAATCGTCACGATTTGCCAGCACGTAGCATCCCGTGATGCCCTCGGCGGCTGTCAAGTCGTCAATGCCCTCAAACGAGACCAGATCGCCATCGCCCGTATCGGTGACGGACACGACCGTGCAAAAGCGGTCGCGCTTGAGCGCCGGCGGCGTCAGAGCGACCCGCATACCCGGCTCTAATACAGAAGGAAGCCCCCGCAGCGGCTGCGCGAGGACCTCCCCCTTCCTTCCGTGCGGCTTGACCACACGGGCGATGTTTTTGTACTGGGACCTCAAGGTCCTAGCCCAGAACCTCTACCTCGACAGCAGTGTCGAGGCGAGCGGCCAGTGCACGGGCGAGCGTGCGAATGGCCTTGATGGTACGGCCACGACGGCCGATGACCTTAGCGACGTCATCCTCGGCGACCGAAACCTCAATTGTAGAGGCGTCGTCACCATCGATGACCTCAAGGCTCACGGAATCCGGGTCGTCGACGATCTGAACAACGAGATATTCGACGAGATCGGCGATGCGATCTGAGAGCATTGCCTCACCCTCGAGCTGTGCAGCGTCAACCTCAGGCACGATTTACTCCTCGGCGCCCTCAGCGGCCTCAGCGGCAGCCTTAGCGGCCTCGGCCTCTTTGGCGAGCTGCTTCTTGGACTTCTTGACGACGGTCTCGGTCTTCTCGCCCTCGTTGGCGGCCTTGACCAGAGCGGCGACAGCGTCGGTGAGCTGAGCGCCCTTGGACTGCCAGTCAGCGATCTTCTCGAGGTCGAGGTTGATGGTCTTGGGGGCGGTCATCGGGTTGTAGCGGCCAACCTCCTCGATGATACGACCGTCACGCGGGGCGCGGGAATCGGCGACGACGACACGGTAGTACGGACGCTTCTTAGCGCCGTGACGAGCAAGGCGAATCTTGACTGCCAAAGGAAACTCCTCCAACCAAGCAGCTTTAGGCTGCAACTACAAACAAACAGTTGAACATAATACGCCATCGACGCGGGCAGGTGAAGTCCGTGAGACCAACTTCTTCGGTGTAGTCGAGGGCAAATCCATATCTTAGACAAGAATTCGGGATTTGCAAGCACATACACGCACCCCACATGAGCTGCGCGGTATACTCATGACATGGAAAGACGCGAACATACATACGATTATGAGGATGCCATGGGCGTCACGCCGCCTCCCTGGACGGGTCCGGCGGTGGGCCTCATGGACCTTGATGCGTTTTTTGCGAGCGTGGAGATGCTCGATCATCCCGAGTGGCGCGGAAAGCCGCTCATCGTGGGTGGCGATGCCGATTCGCGTGGCGTCGTGTCCACGTGTTCGTATGAGGCGCGTCGCTTTGGCGTGCACTCTGCCATGGCCTCGGCCGAGGCGCGGCGCTTGTGCCCGCAAGCCATTTGGACGCACGGGCACTTTGATCGCTACCGCGAGGTGAGCGCGCAGGTCATGGCGATTCTCGCCGACGAGACTCCGCGCGTTGAGCGCGTATCCATCGACGAAGCCTTTATCGATATCACACCGGGTCGCTTTGCGCCCGAAGACCCGCTGCTGGTTGCGCGGCGTATAAGCGACCGCGTGGCAGGGCTGGGAGTGACCTGTTCCATTGGCGTGGGCTGCAACAAGACGGTCGCAAAGATCGCAAGCGAGCGGGATAAGCCGTTTGGGCTGACCATCGTGCGCCCCGGAACCGAGCAGCGCTTTTTGGCCGCGCTGCCAGTATCTACCATGAGCGGCATCGGACGCTCAGCCGAGGAACGACTGCGCCGCATGCGCATCTACACCCTCGGCGAGCTATCACGTGCACCGGAATCCACCTTGGCCTCTATTTTTGGCGTCAACGGCGAACGCATGCGCCAGCGTGCGCTGGGACTCGAAATCTCCGAAGTCACGAGCCTCGATGAAGAGCGCGAGGTCAAGTCGGTCAGCAATGAACGCACCTTTGCTAAAGATTTGACTGAGCGTGGGGATATTGAGGCGGCGATTGCGCTATTGGGCGAGTCGGTGGGACGCCGTCTGCGCCGTCAGGGGCTGACGGGTGCCACGGTAACGCTTAAGCTTAAGTATTCGTATGGCAGCGGGCGTACGGCACAGCGCCGGCTGTCTCATCCGACCGACGATGAGAATATCTTCGTGGCGGTGGCGCTCGAGCTGCTCGACAACATCTGGCAGGATGGCATGCATGTTCGCTTAGCGGGCATCGGCATGAGCGACTTCGACCACCAAGGCGGCATCCAGACTGATCTGTTCTGCGAGATCGATGACCGCGGAGCCCAATCCAGCGACCGCCGCGGCCTCTCCGTCGCCATCGACGCCGTCCGAGACAAATTCGGCGACACCGCCCTTTCCTTCGGCCGCCAATCCCGCTTCAACGATTAACCGCCTTTGGGCAAAAAGAAAGCCGGGCAGGTGCGGAAAACCGCACCTGCCCGGCGATATGCGTGAGGGTAGCTAAACCCCGTCTCAAATGAGCTACTAGAGGAGGTTGAGGGGGAGCTGGGGGGCGTCGCCCCAGAGTTTCTCGAGGCGGTAGAAGTCGCGGGCTTCGGGAGTGAAGACGTGGACGACAACCGAACCGTAGTCCATGAGCATCCAGGTCTTCTGCTCGCGGCCCTCGATGGAGAACGGATGCTCGCCGCAAGCCTCGGCGACCTTCTCCTCGATCTCGTCGACGATAGAATCGACCTGGCGGTTGTTGGTACCGGTGGCAAGCACAAAGTAGTCGCATACGTCGGAAAGCTCGGTCAGGTCGAGCACCTGAACGTCCTCGCCCTTCTTGTCGTAGGCGGCCTGCGCGGCGGCGCGGGCGACATCCTCGGCGGCAACACCGCTCGCGGACAGCGAGGCAGCGGTGCGGTCGGACGTGGCAACAAAACTCTTGTGCTCCACACCTTCAAGAATCTGATCGTCGGTCATGGTCTCATCGGCCATGGAATACCTCTTTCTAGACAGCCCAAGCTAGCGCAGCTGGGCGTAATGGTTGTAAATCATAATAGCCGTGGGATAAAGATAACGCCCGGACTGGATCACATAGACCAGACCCTGCGCAAAACAGGAGAAGAACAACTCGTCGAGCGAGGACTTCCCCACCATCTTGCGTAGCGCATGGGCATAATCGCCGTGTCGGTTGGGTTCGATAGCATCGGCCACAAAGACCGCCATATCGAGCGGCGTCATGTCGCAAGCGCCCACGGTGTGACGGTCGACAGCCTGAAAGACCGCCGGCGACAGCCCGGGAAAAAGCTGCGGAAGCTCATAGGCGGCAACAGGGCCATGCAAAAGCGGCGTCGCGGCGGAAGGAGAGCCGGCAATCTTAATGCCGTAATGCAGAGCGCGCGTGACCAGCTCGTCGTCGGAGAGCACTTTGTCCCAGTCATGGATCAGGCCGGCGGCAGCGGCATCAAAGCGGTCAACGCCGTAGACCTCGGCCAGATGAAGTGCGGTCTCGGCAACACCCAGCGAATGCACATAGCGCTTGCGCTTATCCTTCATGCGAACATCGAGCAGCTCTTGAATGCGCTTGAGCAGCGCGCGCTCATCGCCCTCAAACTGATCCTCTACCGACAACGTAGACCCCCATCACTCAAAATCTTCTTGGCCCAAATCGGCATATAGCCTGCGTTTGCGAATGTAGCCGAGCACGGACTCGCTCGTAAGATAGCGCACGCTCATGCCGCGGGCAACTCGCTTACGAATGTTCGTCGAGCTGATCGCCAGCGCCGGAATCTGAATATAGCGCACGTCGAACGGCAGCCCCGACTCTTTGATTCGGGCACGCGCCGTATCGATATCAAAACCCGGTCGCGTCGCCGCAATAAAGGTAGCAAGCTCAGCGATTCGTTCGGCATCATGCCAGGTCACAATATCGATAATCGCGTCGGCGCCCGTAATAAAGTAGAGCTTTACCTGCGGCGGGTAAAAGTCGCGAAGGGCATGAAGCGTATCGGCCGTATAGGTTACGCCCGGACGGTCGATCTCGAAACGGCTCGCCAAAAAAGCCGGGTTCGCGGCGGTGGCGAGGACCGTCATGGCATAACGGTCCTCGGCAGGCGTCACCGGCTTGTCAAGCTTAAAGGCAGGAGAGCCCGCCGGCATAAAGAGCACGGCATCCAAGTCGAGGGACTCACGCGCCTGCTCGGCGGTCACCAAATGCCCGTAATGGATGGGATCAAAGGTGCCACCCATAATGCCGAGCCTAAACTCCTGCCCGTCCTCTAGAGGAAGCTCGGGCAGACCGATTCCACCGCGCAGCGACATGACCTACTCGCCCTCCGAGGTCTCGGCATCGCCCGCGGCATCCGCCGCATCGACAACCTCGACGCCCTCATCCGCAGCATCGGCCACGTCAATGGCTTCAACGACAACGTCCTCGCCAGCATCCTCGAGCTCCTCGTACTCCGAGAAGTCCTCGGCGCCCTCAAAGTCAAAGGCGCGCTGGCAAATGCGGACCTCGTCGCCCGCACGGCAACCGGCCTTCTCGAGCGCGTCGTCAACACCCATACGCGCAAACTTATGCTGCAAGTAAATGACGGCTTCCTCATTTTCCCAGTCGGTCTGGATGACCATGCGCTCGATGGCACGACCGACCACGCGGAAGGCACCGGGCTCTTCCTGGACAATGCGGAAACGCTTCTCACGCTGCAGGCGACGGCGCTCCCACTCATCGTCGCGCAGAACGACCGGCTCATCCGAGACAGCCAACTCGGCGCGCAGCTTAGCCACCTGCTCGCCCACGGCAAGCATCAGCGTGTTGAGACCGGCACCCGTCACGGCGGACACGGCAAAGAACATATGGCCGTCGTCGAGCGCCGCACGCTTGAGGTCGGCAATCTTGTCGGCCGTGCCCGGCGCGTCGCACTTGTTGGCAACGACGATCTGCGGACGCTCAGAAAGCTCAGCGCCATACTGCTCGAGCTCGCGGTTGATGATGCGATAGTCCTCAACCGGATCGCGATCCTCAAAACCACCCGTCATGTCAACGACGTGCATGATCAGGGCCGTACGCTCAATGTGGCGCAGGAACTGGTGACCCAGGCCCTTGCCCTCGCTCGCGCCCTCAATAAGACCGGGGACGTCGGCAACGACGTAAGAATATTCGCCGGCACGCACCATGCCGAGGTTCGGCACGAGCGTGGTAAACGGGTAGTCGGCGATCTTGGGACGGGCGGCACTCATGCGCGCGATGAGCGATGACTTACCAACCGAGGGAAAGCCCACGAGCGCGGCATCGGCCATGAGCTTCATCTCGAGCTCAATCCAGTGC
>CAUAEH010000030.1 GCA_958427975.1 uncultured Collinsella sp.
AGTTCCGCACGCAAAGAAGGCCACTTAATGTGGCCTTCGTCTTGCGCAGGACTGTCCGAGCAGCAAACCAAAACCATCTCGCCAGCCCAGCGACCACCCCTCCCAAAGATTTTCAAAAAAGTTGTTGACGCGCGCGTAACGACTCGTCTAATATATCCCTTGCGCGATGGACCTGTAGCTCAGTTGGTTAGAGCGTCCGGCTGATAACCGGGAGGTCACAAGTTCGAATCTTGTCAGGTCCACCACTTTCTTTCGCAATAAACACCCCAGCGAGAGCCGAGTCGCCGCTGGGGTGTTTATTACTTTCTCCGTGGGGGTTTAGCTCAGCTGGGAGAGCGCGGGCTTTGCAAGCCTGAGGTCAGGGGTTCGATCCCCCTAACCTCCACCATGATGGACCTGTAGCTCAGTTGGTTAGAGCGTCCGGCTGATAACCGGGAGGTCACAAGTTCGAATCTTGTCAGGTCCACCATCAAAACGTTAAGAGCCCTGGGGTATTGCCTCGGGGCTTTTTTCTTATCCAACAAAAGTAGTCAAAATAGCCCCGTCCCAAATTAACTGCTTTGATTTTGTGTGCTGGGCGAAAGATTGGGTAGTATAGCTATTCAATGCGGCGACCCTGCCGTGTGTTAACCGCTACGTACCGGAGGTGTTCCATGGTTCGTGTCGACATAGAGACCATCGTCATGGCCGCCGGTCCCGTGCCATCGCTTATCGTGCTTCGTGAGCGCTGCGGCAAGTCGGATTCGACAGCACCCTTGCGTTCGCTTTCCATTCAGACCGGCTCGTTTGAGGCCGCGGCCATTAGCCGCGGCATCGATAGCGGTCGCGCCGAGCGCCCGATAACGCATGACCTGCTGCTTGACACTGTCGATGCTCTGGGCGCCAAGCTCGAGCGCATCGAGATCGTTCGTGCCGAGCCGCCGGTGTTCTATGCGACGGTTGTCGTGTTGGCCGATGGCAGCGAGCATAGGATCGATGCACGTCCGAGCGACGCCATCGCCCTTGCCGTACGCAGTAATGCCCCCATGTTCGTTGAAGACGACATCATGAATCGCTTGGGTACCGTCTCACCGCACGCCGAGGAAGTCGACGACGAGCAGGAGTTCGAGAAGTTCGACGAGTTCGTCCATACGCTCTCCCCCGATGATTTCTAAATGTCTGGCACGCGAGCGGAGAGGTCGCTGATGGGTACCCGCGTATCAGCTGAAGCGGCCGCCATCGCGCGTGAAGCCCAGATGCGCTCGGAGGCATCCGAGGCGGCTCGCATCGCCTATGTGACGCAGGCCCGCACGCTTCGCGAGCGCCGCGGCTCCTATATCAAGATGGTTATCATCTCCGCCCTTGTCGCGGTAATCTGTTCTCGTCTTCGTGGTACAGTTGGTGCGCTTGGGTTTTCGATTTCAACAGGCTTGGTAATCTGGGGTGTGGTCGATGCAGTCATGCTGACCAACCAGATCAAGGTACTCGACAAGCGCGCGATGGATATGATGCGCGCCCGCGACGCTGCCGCCAAGATCGCTGCCGAGGCACAAGAACTGTAACGACGCCGGATTCGATGGGAAGGTCTAGAGATGGCACAGGATATGCAGGACGCCGGTAACGTCTCCGCCGAGCTCGACGCCATGGTGTGTGACCTGATTGGCGCGTTCTTGGACGACCTTGCCGCCGGCGAGAATCCGGGCGTAGTTGTGGCGATCGAGGACGCTGCTTCCAACCGCTATCTGGCCGCGCTCGACGAGGATGGCGAGGAGGCGTGCCTCGAGGCCGCCACCAACTTTATCTCCGAGCACAAGATGGGTCTTAAGGACGAGGGCCTGGGCCGCATCGCCCGCTATGCCATCGGCTACACCGGCTGTGTCGAGATTGACGGTGGCTATCACGACGCTCTGCTCGTGAGCTTCTTTGAGACGACGCTCGAGAGCGGCTTTTCGGCATATGTGCTGTATGAGGGCATGGGTGCCGGCGATGGTTTTATGTGGAGCGACCCTGAACCTGCAGGTGAGGAAACCCCTCTCATCTAAAATCGCTAAAATAAACGAGTTTTCGGTAAAAGGCTCAATATTCCCGCCGAGCGTTGCATTGCTGGGTGGGTCGCATACGCGTGCCGTTTGTATATGGATAGAAGATAGGGGAACTACATGCGCGTAGACAATCTGAGGAACATCGCCATCATCGCCCACGTCGACCACGGCAAGACGACGATGGTCGATAAGCTCCTGCGTGCCACGGACGCCTTCCGTGCCAACCAGCAGGTCGAGGACCGCGTCCTGGACTCTAACGACCAGGAGCGCGAGCGCGGCATTACGATTCTCGCCAAGAACATCTCTATCGAGTACAAGGACGTCAAGATCAACGTCATCGACACCCCGGGCCACGCCGACTTTGGCGGCGAGGTCGAGCGCGTGCTGCGTATGGCCGACGGCGCCCTGCTGCTGGTCGACGCCTTTGAGGGCCCCATGCCCCAGACCCGCTTCGTGCTGCGTCACGCTATCGACACCGGCCTCAAGATCATGATCGTCATCAATAAGATCGACCGTCCGGGTGCTAACCCCGAGAAGGCCTACAACGACTGCCTGGACCTTATGGCCGACCTGGGCGCTACCGACGACCAGCTTGAGTTCGCCATGGAGCACGTGGTCTACGCCAGCGCCATGAACGGCTTTGCCCGCCTTGACCCCAACGACGGCAACATGGACATGTATCCGCTGCTCGATATGATCATCGACGACATGCCCGCGCCCGAGGTTGACGAAAACGCCCCGCTGGCCATGCAGTGCGTGACCATCGACCACTCCAACTTCGTTGGCCGCATCGGTATCGGTCGCGTGTATTCCGGCACCATTCACCAGGGCGATCAGATCCTGGTTGTGAAGAACGACGGCTCCAGCGCCACCGCTACCGTCAAGCAGCTCTTTACCTTCGACTACCTGGGCCGCACCGAGTGCCAGGAAGTCGGCGCCGGCGATATCGCCGCTGTCGTGGGCATTGATCGCACCGATATCGGCGATGTCTACACCGACCCCGAGAACCCCGTTGAGCTCGAGCCCATTGAGATCGACCCGCCGACCCTGTCCATCGTCTTTGAGGCTTCGACCTCTCCGCTCGTCGGTCGCGATGGCGACATCGTGGGCGCCCGTCAGCTCAAGGAGCGCCTGTTCAACGAGGCCGAGAACAACGTGACCATGAAGATCGAGGAGCTCGAGGACAAGAGCGGCGTCGAGGTCTCTGGCCGCGGCATTCTGCACCTGTCCGTCCTGATGGAGTCCATGCGCCGCGAGGGCTTTGAGTTCCAGGTCGGTCGTCCTCGCGTTCTGTTTAAGAAGGACGAGAACGGCAACAAGCTGGAGCCTGTCGAGCAGGCCGTCGTTGAGTGCCCGGACGAGTACTCGGGCAAGGTCGTCGAGGTCTTCGGTACCTCCGGTGGCATCATGACGAGTATGGACACCTCGGGCATCGTGACGCACCTTGAGTTCAAGATCCCGACCCGCGGCATCATGGGTCTTAAGAACCGCATTATGAACGTCACTCACGGCGAGGGCGTGTTCTACCACACCTTCCTAGAGTATGGTCCTTACGCCGGCGAGATCGGTAACCGCCAGAACGGCGCCATGATCTCCATGACCACCGAGAAGGCCGTTGCCTACGCTCTGGGTACGCTGCAGGAGCGCGGCCAGCTGTTTGTTGAGCCGGGCACCGAATGCTACGAGGGCATGATTGTGGGCGAGCGCAGCAAGGCCGGCGACATGGTCGTCAACATCGCCCGTACCAAGAACCTGGGCAACCAGCGTTCCTCGACCTCCGACATCTCCGTGCAGTTGGTGCCGCCTCGCACCTTCTCTCTGGAAGAGGCGCTGGAGTACATCGCCGACGACGAGCTGGTCGAGATTACTCCCAAGAACATCCGCCTGCGCAAGCGTCTGCTCAACGCCACCGACCGCAAGAAGGCCGCCGTCCGCGCCGGTCAGGTCAACAAATAAGCGCTGGGGCTTATAACCGCCAATAAGAAAGGGCGTCGACCGCAATGGTCGGCGCCCTTTCTTATTGCACAGGGATTGAGTTGGTCTGCACCACCACAAAGGTGCCTGCCCCCCCCTTGCGGGGGGAGGTCGACGGCTAGGCGGAGGGAAGGCCCGGGGTGTTGGCGGCCTGCTGGGGCTTGAGGCGGGCGTTGCGCCAGATGATTTGGATAACGTAGCCGAGCATAAAGACAAAGGCCACGCCGCTGACGAAGTCGCCGATGAGGGGAAGTCCCGTGAGGGCACCTGCGGCGATACCGCCCACGGCGGCCATGGCGTAGCGGTTCTTGTTGTGTCCGACCATGCGGGCGATTGCGCAGCCCGCAAAAGCGGTGGAGACCAGCGCGACGCCGATCACGGCGCACAAGAGGGTTCCGGCAAGCGACAGGCCGGCGATAGAGATAATCAGCAGCAGGATGGTGGGGACGACAGCAATCGTGCCCAGAAGACCGCTCACCCACAGGGGCGTGGGGCGCTGGCGGAGCATGCCGGCGGCGCTGGCGGTCGCACGCGGAAAGACGAGCTCGAGCAACAAGGCGATAAAGCAGGTCGACAGGGCAGCGGCCACGATGCCGTCGACGATATCGTTAAGGGTGGAAGTATCTTCGTTCTCGGTGCGGTCGATCTTGAGCGCGCCGACCTCGGCTCCTGCGGCGCGCTCGGGGTCCTCGGAAACATGCGCGTTCACGGTGCCGGTAATGCGGGCATTCTTGCCCAAGACGAGTTTATCGGCCCAAACCTCGACATCGCCCTCGACGGTGCCGTCGATGGTCACGGTGTCGCCCGCGAGCACTGCCGACTTGGTAGAACCGTGCAGGGCAACTGTCTCGCCCATCGCGTAAAAACAGTTGGCGGTGCTACCGGTGTTGAGCACGACATGCTGACCGGCTACCGTCACGCTGCCATCGATTGCGGTTTTGGAGATATCGATGGTGCGCGCCGCCAGGCGAACGGCTCCGCCTACGGTGCAGTCGCGAATCGACAAGCTCTCGCCTGCAGCGATAATATCGCGGCCGATGGAAGCGTCGTCTAGGTTAAGGCTTTGGCCGGCCCAGTACAGGTCGCCTTCGACGCCAGACGGATTTGAGTCAACTTCGGTTGCGAGCACGTTGCCCGCGGTGTCTGTGCCGGCGAACGACGTCGTGGGAAGTACGGTCAGCGCAAGCGCGATCAGTGCGAATAGAAGGGCGATGCGGCCACGCGTTTTACGGCGCTTGGTCGACGGTTCTAGGTTGCAAGGCATAGTGAATCCTTCGTTAGATACTCGGCATATATCTAACAGGGTACCCAACGTGCGCGCGCTCTAAAAGAACCTCTCGGTTGCATTTCGAAGGGTCGTGCCGTGCTGTCTACTTTTTGCGATGCAAAAAACGTGCGATGTCTTCCTCGGTGGGGCTTTTGATGTCAAAGCGCAGCGAGAGCCAGCGCAGACCCATGGTCACGGCAACGCATACGACCAGTGCGGCGACATTGCTGACCAAGCCACTCATGACGAGGCTTACATAGCTTGCCGATCCGGCGATGGCCGCGATGGCATAAAAGTTAGTGCGTTGGAAAATGCCTGGGACCACGCCCATAAAGCCGTCGCGCAACATGCCGCCTCCCACCGCGGTGAAGAAGCCCATCATGATGCATACGGCCGGCGCAAAGCCATAAACCAGTGCTTTGTCCGCTCCGGTGGCGGCGTAGATGCCGACCGAGATGATGTCGAGCAATGGGATGAGTTTCTCGGGTTTATCGACGATTGCCGGGAAGATGTAGATGATGGCCGCCGTGGCGATGGAAAGCGGGAGTGCCATCGGCTGGTTGAGGATGTAGACGTTGCCCACTTGCAGCGTCATGTCGCGTAAAAGACCGCCGCCCAGACCGCAGACCACCGCGAGCGCGACCGCGCCCACCAGGTCGAGCTTGTGTTCGCGCGCAACCAGCACACCCGAGATCGATGCAGCGACAACGGCGAACATCTCGAGCCAAAAGGGGATAGCGACCATGGCATCCGAGGCATGTGAGGTAACGGTTATAGCGGCGACGACGGGCAAGATGGGGTCCTTTGAGTTGCGAGTTTGGACAATGCCCGTACATAGTACATGTTCGGCGCCGATTGCGACCCTATTGCTCGGCAAACGGTTGGGACTGGGCACGGGCGTGGCGCTGCTGGAATGCCAGGGATCCAAAACATGTACGTCACCCTCCAAAAACGACATTTTTTGACATCTTTGGAGGCTGACGTACATGTTTGGATTGAGCTCACAGCATGAGTGAGTTAATTTACTCACATTCGGTATATTCCCCCACTTCAACGGACATAAGAGTTGGATACCGGCTCAGAGCGAGAGGCCCTCAATGGATACTCCTGTTCTCATTTCGCATAAAACCGCATGGCTTGTCCATCATGCGCCCCAGAATTTGGTTCAGTCTCTTGCGCGGCACGACTACCAGATAGGCGTACGAGGCATCTCCACCCAGCAACGCGTTGCGCGCATACGACAGGCCCTTACCGACTGCGGCATTCCGTCCGATATGCTCAAAACTATCGATATCTCGGTTGTATTCGAATTCGAGCGAATTCGCACCAAAGGCGTCATTTGCCACATTCTTGGACAAAATCTTCCCTACGAGCATATTGACGAGTTGACGCCCGGAATCTTCATCACCGACGAAGCCTTCACCTTCGTGCTCGCTGCCGAGTGGATGGATAGGATCGAATATCTCGAATATGGCTATGAAGTTTGCGGCGATTATCGCATGAGGTTCAATCCCGCCGACCCTTATACCGAGCAACCAGCCACCACCTCCAAGGATGAAATAACCGAACTGCTCGATCGGCACCCCGGCAAACCCGGTGCCACACGTGCACGGCTCGCGCTCAGGCACATCTACGATCACTCGGCCTCGCCTATGGAGACCGCTTCGGCAATCGCCCTCTCGCTCCCAACAAGCGAAGGCGGCGTTGGCATCCGAGGTATCGAACTCAACAAACCGCTCGAGATCCCTCAACGTCTCTGGCATTGCGCCAAAGCTCGAACACTCAAAATCGATGCGCTCGTTACCTACAAGCGCAGGGAGCTCGGTATCGAATATAAGGGCGGCTTTCACGATGAGTTCGAGCGCAAGGGGGCAGATGCGGAGCGAGAGGCCGTTCTCTCCCAAATGGGATATCGAATCGTTACGCTCACTTCGGCTCAGTTCGGTAGCCAGCTCGCCTTTCATCGCGCCATGAACAACATTCGCGAAGCACTCGGCATGCCTCGCTGTACCGACACCGGGTACCAGCGAGAGCAAAACGAACTACGCAAGGCGCTTATCCGCAACTGGAAAGGCATGCGAGACGAAGAGGCACCTTCCGAATAGTGCCACTCCCGTGAGCTCAATCCAAACGTGTACGTCAGTCTTCAAAGATGTCGAAAAATGTCGGTTTTGGAGGGTGACGTACATGTTTGGGGAAGCGTGGGATCGAGACGTATTTCGATAACAAAAAAGCTCCCATTCCCGGGAGCTTTCTCAACCAAAATGGCGGAGGAGGAGGGATTCGAACCCTCGTGACCTTATACAGGCCAAACGGTTTTCGAGACCGCCGCATTCAACCACTCTGCCACCCCTCCGCGTGGGGTAAAAACAAAGCAGGCTCGAAGGCCTGCTTTGGAATTAACTGGCGGAGAGTCAGGGATTTGAACCCTGGAGACGCTTTTGACGCCTACACGATTTCCAATCGTGCTCCTTCGGCCACTCGGACAACTCTCCGTTAAATGCGAAAGTCAGTATACACGAGGAATCGCAAAGTGCAAACAGAAAAGTTGGCATTTTTTGAAACGCTTAGCTTCGTGACGGGATCCAAGATGCCAAAAACGGCCTCTTACCAGCATGGCTGCATGCGGTAAATTATTCAAAATTGGTATTTATAGATGACGTGGCAGCAATTTTAAAAATCTTTGAACGGTGTTGTGAACCACTGGTATGCATTTCGCGACCACAGCCCTGTAATTGCTGACCTGCGGTTTGATTTGGTTTGTCCCCGCAGCGCCGTATCTTGTCCACGGATCCGTCAAGCATTTGGTCAGCATTTGGTTGGAAGACGCATGAAGTGCCGTGTGAGTATGGACATATGTGGAGGTCATGAGGTTGTAGCTGCATATTCTTGCAGCCTGGGAGGTTGAAAGATATTATTACCAAGTCTTTTCCTGCTTCAGGCGCACCTTCACGACCTGAAGCCACATTTGCCCAGAGGAGGTGACAATATGAAGGCTTATGAACTGCTGTTCTTTGTTGACCCGTCGCTCGACCCCGAGACTCGTCTCGCTGTTATGAAGCGTATCGATACCACGATCGCTGAGGGCGCTGGCAAGGTCGACTCCGTTGACGAGTGGGGCAAGCGCAAGCTCGCCTACGAGATCAACGACCTCACCGATGGTGACTACACCCTCATCAACTTCCACGCAGATCCTACCCAGATCGCCGAGCTTGATCGCGTCCTGCGCATCACCGACGCTGTGGTCCGCCACATGATCGTCCGTCGCGACGACCAGGAGTAAGACTGTCGTTTTGGACTGGGCTTGTGCCCCAAGAGGAAGTAGTGAGTTATGAGCATCAATCGAGTGAACATCACCGGTAACCTCACGCGTGATCCCGAGCTGCGCGCCACCGCCGGCGGAACCCAGGTTCTGTCCTTTGGCGTCGCCGTGAACGATCGTCGCCGCAACCCGCAGACTGGCGAGTGGGAGGACTATCCCAACTTTGTCGACTGCACTATGTTCGGCACGCGCGCCGAGGCCGTGAGCCGTTTCCTGGCAAAGGGAAACAAGGTCGCGATCGAGGGCAAGCTGCGCTACAGCTCTTGGGAGCGCGACGGCCAGCGCCGGAGCAAGCTTGAGGTCATCGTCGATGAGATCGAGTTTATGAGCTCCCGTGGTGGCCAGGGTGGCTACGATCAGGGCGGTTACGCCCCCGCGGCTCCCGCGCCCGCAGCACGTCCTGCCGCACCGGTGGCTACGCCGCCCGCGGTCGACGTCTACGATGAGGACATCCCGTTCTAAGGGCTGTTCACCTATTTTTGAGTGAGAGGCGGCTTCGGTTCGCCGAAGTTGCCAAACGAAAGGTATTTTGACATGGCTAATGATTTTTCTGCACGTCAGCCGCGTCGTAAGTACTGCCAGTTCTGCAAGGAGAACACTGAGTTCATCGACTATAAGGACACTCAGCTTCTCCGTAAGTACATGACCGACCGTGGCAAGATCAAGCCTCGTCGCGTCACTGGCGCTTGCACGCAGCATCAGCATGACATCGCCAACGCCATCAAGCGCGCCCGCGAGATGGCTCTCCTGCCGTACACCGTCCCCGTGGTTTCCTCTCGTGGCAACCGCGACCGCGGCTAAGAAGGGAGACGCATCATGAAGGTTATTCTTCTCGATGAGATCAAGGGCAAGGGCGGCGAGGGTGACGTCGTAGAGGTCGCTCAGGGTTACGCTGAGAACTTCCTGTTCCCCAAGAAGCTCGCTGTTGCCGCCACCAAGGGCAACCTCAAGCAGCTTGACGAGCGTCGCAACAACATCGCCAAGCGCGAGGCCGTCCGTCTGGCTACCGCCAACGAGACCAAGGCTGCCTTCGAGGGCAAGACGGTCACCGTTGACGTCAAGGTCGGCGACGAGGGCATCCTCTTTGGCTCCGTTACCGCCGCTATGATCGCTGACGCCATCAAGGCTCAGCTCGGTATGGACATCGACCGCAAGCGCGTCGAGCTCGGTAAGCCCATCAAGGTTGCCGGTGCCCACACCGTTGCCATCTCGCTGTACCGCGAGATCAAGGCCGAGGTTGTCGTTCTCGTTGGCGTTACCGCCGAGGAGCTCGCTGCCGAGGCTGAGGCTGAGGAGACCGCTGAGGTCGCCGAGGCCGAGACCGCCGAGGTCGAGACTGAGGCTGCTGCCGAGTAGCATTTGCTGCAACGCAACAATCTTGTTCTAAGAAGGGCGCTCTGGGAGACCAGGGTGCCCTTTTGTTTTTTGCGCTGAGTGAGTGTCATGGTGAACGTTGCGTCGAAGTCCTATATACGGGACCGTTCATCCGTTTCGTTCGGTGATGATTGCCGGGGCGCGGCCCGTTTTGGGACCGTGGCTGATACTATGGATGCTCGCAAGCGATATGAATGAGGATGCTCATGGCATATGACGAAAGGGAGATGGGGCTGACGGTCGAGGACCGTGGCTCCAAGTTGGGTCTCCCTCAAAACCAAGATGCAGAGGCCAATGTACTGGCCGCCATGCTGCTGTCGCCCGAGGTGGTCGAGGAGGCCCAGGTCGAGCTGCAGCCTGATGACTTCTACCGGCCCATTCATAAGACCATCTACACCGCGATGGTCGATATGTACAACAGCCGCATTCCCATCGACTCTATCTCGCTGATCGATTACCTGCGCAGCATCAACAAGCTTGATGCCGTGGGCGGTGAGGCCTACATTTTGGAGCTGATGGGTCAGACCCTGTCGCTCGTGAACTGGCAGCACCATGCCGCCATCGTCCGTCGCGACTCGATGCTGCGCGAGCTGATCGGTGCCACCAACGAGATCAACGCCCTGGCCTATAACGCCCCTACCGACACCAAAGAGGTCGTGGAGCTGGCCGAGAGCAAGCTGCTCAAGGTTACGGCGCGCGAGGTCAAGTCGAGCTATAAGACACTGACCGAGTTTATGGTCGAGGCCTATAACGAGGCCGAGGAAGTGTGTAAGGCCGGTGGACAGGCCGCGGGCGTGCCCACCGGCTTCCCGTCGCTCGACCGCATGCTTATGGGTTTCCGCGAGGGCCAGCTCATCATTATCGGCGCCCGCCCCGCCGTGGGTAAGACGTCGTTCGCTCTGAACCTGGCGCTGAATGCCGCCGCTGCGGGCTATACCGTCGGCTTTTTTTCGCTGGAGATGTCGGGCAAGGAAATTGCCCAGCGTCTGATTTGCGCCTACGCCATGATTTCAATCAGCGACTTCCGTACGGGCCGCATTAGCCCCGAGCAGTGGGCCAATATCAACGAGGCCACGCAGACCTTGTCTAAGCTCGACATTCTGATTGACGATACGCCCGGCACCACGGTGACCGAGATTCGCGCCAAGAGCCGCCGCATGCTCCACAACAAGGAGAAGGCCATCATCATCCTGGACTACCTGCAGCTGGTGAGTCCTCCGCCGGGACGTCGCTCCGAGAGCCGTACCGTCGAGGTCTCCGAGATGTCGCGTGGTTTAAAGATCATGGCCAAGGAGCTCAAGATTCCGTTGATCGCGCTGTCGCAGCTGTCGCGTCAGGTCGAGTCCCGTACCGGCAAGCGCCCGCAGCTGTCCGACCTGCGTGAATCGGGCTCCATCGAGCAGGACGCCGACATCGTTATGTTCTTGGACCGCTCCGCCGATGAGGCCGAGGCCTCGCGTGACGATCGACCCGACGAGGGCGTTACGCGTATCGTCGTGGCCAAGAACCGTTCGGGCCCGATCGGTGACGTCGACCTGATGTTCCTGCCGGCATCCACCAAGTTCTATGAGCTTGATGGGGCGCATACCGAGGACTAGGACAGGCGCCCGTTGCACGGGTATACTGGGAATGTTTTGTGCTTCTGCGTGCCAGCGTGGCGCGTAGACAGTCCATGAATGTAAGGAGTAAACATGCCGTCAACCGTTTTGGTCGGTGCCCAGTGGGGCGATGAGGGCAAGGGTAAGATCTGCGACCTGGTCGCCGGCGACTTCGATGCCGTCGTGCGCTATTCGGGCGGTAACAACGCCGGCCACACCATCGTCGTCAACGGCAAGAAGTACGGCCTGCACCAGGTGCCCTCCGGCATCATGTATTCCGACCATATGTCGGTGATCGGTAACGGCTGCGTCGTCAACCCCAAGGTTGTCCTTGAGGAGATCGACATGTTCGAGGCCGACGGTATCACCACCAAGAACCTCAAGATCAGTGGCAACGCGCACATCATCATGCCGTACCACATCGATCTGGATGGCGCCTTTGAGCAGAAGCTCGGCAAGAAGAACATCGGTACCACCAAGCGCGGCATCGGTCCGTGCTACCAGGACAAGATGGCCCGCATTGGCCTGCGCATGCAGGACATGCTGGACGAGGCGCTGTTCCGCGACAAGCTGGAGACCGCTCTTGCCCGCGTGAATCCCGAGCTGGAGCTCATCTACCACCTGCCCACCTACACCGTGGACCAGATCTGCGACGAGTACCTGCCCATGGCCGAGCGCCTGCGCCCCTACATCACCGAGACGAGCCTGCTGCTCAACAACATGATCGACGAGGGCAAGGACCTGCTGTTCGAGGGCGCCCAGGCAACGCTGCTCGACATTGACCACGGCACCTATCCGTACGTGACGTCTTCCAACTGCACCGCCGGCGGCGCCATCACCGGCTCTGGCGTCGGTATGAAGAATGTCGACCGCGTCCTGGGCGTCATGAAGGCCTATATCACCCGCGTCGGTTCGGGCCCCATGCCCACCGAGCTTTCCTATGAGTCCGAGGCCGGCCATACGCTGACCGAGGAGGGCTATGAGTACGGCGTGACCACCGGCCGTCGCCGTCGCTGCGGTTGGTTCGATGGCCCCATCGCCAACTATGCCTCGCGTGTCAATGGCCTCACCGATATCGCCATGACCAAGCTCGACGTGCTTTCGGCCTTCGATACCGTCAAGGTGTGCGTTGCCTACGACGTCGACGGCGAGCGTTACACGAGCGTGCCCGAGCATCAGGTGCGCTTTGAGCACGCCAAGCCCATCTACGAGGAGCTCCCGGGCTGGAAGTGCGACATCACCGGCTGCCGCAGCTTTGACGAGCTGCCGCAGGAGGCTCAGGACTACGTGACGTTTATCGAGGATCTGGCACACACCCGCGTGACGTTCATTGGCGTCGGCGCCGGTCGCGAGCAGATCATCAACCGATTCTGGAAGTAATCGGCACTATTTGGTTATTGCGATATACCCCTTTGCAGCCCGGACGGGCGGCCGAGGGGTATATTTGCTTGCAAAGGGCTCGCGCGGAGCGGGCCGTTCATCCATAGAGGAGGCACCCTTGAAGGCGGACACTCAAACCATCGACATCCTGTTGTTGGGCAGCGGCGGCCGCGAGCATGCTTTGGCAGCTAAGCTCGCTGCATCACCGCGCGCCGGCAAGCTCTACATTGCGCCGGGTAACGGCGGCACCGCGAGCTGCGGCGAGAACGTGGTTCTCGACGATTGCGATCCTGCGGCCGTGGCTGCGTTTGCCCAGAGCCACGGATGCGGACTCGTGGTGATTGGCCCCGAGGCTCCGCTCGTGGCGGGCGTTGCCGATGCCGTGCGCGCGGTGGGCATTCCCTGCTTTGGCCCGGGTGCCGAGGGCGCTCAGATGGAGGGCTCCAAGCTGTTCTCCAAGCAGCTCATGGAGCGCGCCGGTATCCCGACGGCAGCCTATGGCTCGTTTACCGACGAGGCTTCGGCTCTCGCCTACGTGCGCGAGCAGGGCGCACCGCTGGTCGTGAAGGCTGACGGCCTGGCCGCAGGCAAGGGCGTCATCGTGGCGACCGAGCTCGAGCAGGCCGAGGAGGCCGTGCGCGAGTGCTTTGGCGGCACCTTTGGCGATGCCGGCAATACCGTGGTCATCGAGGAGATGCTGACCGGTCCCGAGTGCTCGCTGCTGGCCTTTACCGACGGCAAGACCGTGCGCCCCATGGCCACCTCGCAGGACCACAAGCGTGCGCTCGAGGGCGACCTTGGCCCCAACACCGGCGGCATGGGCGTCTACAGCCCGGTGCCCATCGTGACCGACGAGGAGCACGCCACCATGGTGAAAGTCATGGAGCAGACCGTGGCCGAGCTTGCTGCCGAGGGCATCGACTACCGCGGCTGCCTGTATGGCGGCTTTATGCTCACCCCCGCCGGCCCCAAGGTGCTGGAGTTCAACGCCCGCTTTGGCGACCCCGAGACGCAGGTCGTGCTGCCGCGCCTCAAGAACGACCTGGTCGAGGTTATGCTCGCCTGCGCCAACTGCGAGCTTGATCAGATTGAGCTCGATTGGCGTGACGAGTGGGCCGTGGCTGTTGTCCTGACGAGCGCGGGCTACCCCGGCAGCTACGAGAAGGGCAAAGTCATCACCGGCATCGCCGACGCCGAGTCCATGGAGAACGTGATCGTGTACCATGCCGGCACCGCCGTGGTGGACGGTCAGCTCGTGACCAACGGCGGCCGTGTGCTTGCCGTGACCGCGCTGGGCGATACGTTTGAGAACGCCCGCAACCTTGCCTACGAGGCCTGCGAGAAGATTGATTTTGAGGGCAAGACCCTGCGTCATGACATCGGCCTGCGCGCGCTGCGTGGCCGCGACGCCTGGGATGCCTAAAGTCCGAGAGGGATGAGACGGATGGACGAGAAGAACGAAGAGCTCGTGGACGCACGGATCGTCGAAGAGGACAGCCGCATGTATGGGCACGCCGAGGGCGAGCCTGGTGGCGAGGTCGCCGACGAGCCGGCGCTGGTGCTGGGCGACGACGACCCGCACGATGCCGAGCTGCACGAGAAGATTCTTTCGGAGGAGTGCGCCTGGAAGGGCAAGATCCTCGACGTCCACCGTCTTGAGGTTGAACTGCCCAACGGTCACCGCAGCGCCCGCGATATCGTTCGCCATCCGGGTGCGGCGGCCGTTGTGGCACTGACCGAGAGCGGCAAGATCGTGCTGGTGCGTCAGTACCGCACCGCCATCGACCGCGTGACGGTCGAGATTCCCGCCGGCAAGCTCGATCCAGGCGAGGACCCGCTCGATTGCGCCAAGCGCGAGCTGCATGAGGAGACGGGCTTTAGGGCTGGTCGCATTCGCTTTTTGACGTCGATTGTCACGTCCTGTGGCTTCTGTGACGAGATCATTCACATCTACCTGGCCACCAAGCTCGAGTTCGATGCACCCAACCCCGATGATGACGAGTTCGTCAACGTGGACCTCGTGCCGCTGCACGAGCTGATCGACGCCGTGCTCGACGGCAAGATCGAAGATGCCAAGACCGTCGTGGGCGCCTTGGCCTGCGATAGCATCGCGCATAGGTTGGGCGGAGCCGATCTTTAACGAGCGGGAATGATTCCGTAGGTTTGTGTAAGTCAGCGAAAGTGCTCCATTTGAGACAAGGTGGCCTAAAAGAGGAGGGAAGCGTATGGATATACGCGACCGACGATTGAAGGCCAGATTGTCCAAATGGAGCACTTGCAGCGTCGAGATGAAACGCGGTTTGGTAAAACCGCGTAAGGTGATTATGCTGAAAAGGTTTCTTTCTTACTACAAGCCCCAGATGGGGCTTTTTGTTGCCGATACTGTTTGCGCCCTGGTGCTTGCCGCCATTGACCTGGCGTTTCCTATCATTCTGCGCAATCTGACCGGCGGGCTCTTTACCCAGGGTCAGGCTGCTATTATGCAGGCGCTCGGTATGATTGCGGTCGGCCTGGTACTGATGTATGCCGTCCGCTGCGCCTGTCGCTACTTTGTGAGTTACTGGGGCCACGTGATGGGCGCGCGCATGGAGTCCAAGATGCGCGAGGACCTGTTCGATCAGTATGAGCGCTTTAGCTTTGCGTACTTCGATCGCAACAGCTCGGGTGACATGATGAGCCGCGTGGTCAACGACCTGTTCGATATCTGCGAGGCGGCACACCACGTGCCCGAGTGGATTATCATCTGCGGTATCGAGATTATCGGCTCGTTTGTGATCCTCTTTGCTATTGCCCCGGTGCTGGCGCTTGCCATGGCCGTGGTGACGGCAGCGTTTGCGGTCATCATGTTTTGGCAGAACATGCGCATGCGCGAGGTCTTCAGCGACAACCGCAAAAAGATCAGCGGTATTAATGCTCAGCTGCAGGATTCGCTGGCAGGCATGCGCGTGGTCAAGAGTTTTGCGAACGAGGAAGCTGAGCGCTCCAAGTTCCGCGCCTCTAACGACCGCTATCTTTCGTCCAAGGAGAATATGTATCACGCCATGGGCATCTATACTGCGACGTATGGCCTGCTCTCGGGCGTGTTGTACGTGATCGTGGTGCTGCTGGGTGGTTGGCTGGTCGCCCAGGGACAGCTGCAGGCGGTCGATATGGCGACCTTCGCGCTCTATATTTCGCTGTTCTGCACGCCGCTCGAGACGCTCGTCAATTCGGCCGAAACGTATCAGAAGGCCATCGCCGGCTTTAAGCGCATGGACGAGGTGCTTTCGACCGTTCCGGATATCCAGGATAAGCCGGATGCCACGGACCTGCAGGTGACGGCTGGCGCGGTTGAATATCGCGACGTGTGCTTTAGCTACGAGGACGTTGAGCTCGGTGCAGGCGAAGAGGCTCGTCCCGTGATCGACCATATGAATCTGTCCATCAAGCCCGGACAGACCATTGCCCTGGTTGGCCCCTCGGGCGGTGGCAAGTCCACGACTTGTTCGCTGCTGCCGCGCTTTTATGACGTGGCTGCTGGATCCGTCAGCATCGATGGCCAAGACGTGCGCGACGTGACGCAGCAGAGCCTACGCCGCGCCATTGGCCTGGTGCAACAGGATGTCTATCTGTTTGACGGTACGATTGGCGAGAACATCGCCTACGGCAAGCCGGGCGCCACGGCAGAAGAGGTCGCCGAGGCCGCCCGCCGCGCCAATATCGATGCCTTCATTGAGTCGCTGCCGCAGGGCTATGACACGATTGTGGGCGAGCGCGGCAGCCGTCTTTCGGGCGGCCAGAAGCAGCGTGTAGCCATTGCGCGCGTGTTTCTCAAGAACCCCAAGATCTTGATCCTGGACGAGGCGACGAGCGCCTTGGATAACGAGAGCGAGGAGGCGGTGCAGGAGTCGCTCGAGCGTCTGGCGCGCGGTCGCACCACGATCATCATCGCCCACCGTCTCTCGACCATTAAGCATGCCGACGAGATTGCGACCGTCGAGCATGGTCGCGTTGTGGAACGTGGCACGCACGAGCAGCTTCTCGCCCGTGGCGGCACCTATGCCCGTTACTATCGAATGCAGTTCGAAGGTGCGCGTGCGCACGAGCTCGACTGATTGATATGACAGGAAGTTTATGGCTGAGAAGAACCCTTTGACTCCGGAAGAAGTGACGGAGTTATTCTCCGAGATCGACGCATCCGGCGTTTTGGATCCGACGCTTGCCAAAAAGCGCACCGAGCGCATGCGCGAAAAAGAGGCTGCCGTCAAGCGCGGTGACAAGGCGACGCTGGCGCGGCTGCGCAGCGAGGATCGCGCGAGCCAGGCAAAACATATCGA
This sequence comes from uncultured Collinsella sp., assembly GCA_958427975.1. Classification (GTDB taxonomy): domain Bacteria; phylum Actinomycetota; class Coriobacteriia; order Coriobacteriales; family Coriobacteriaceae; genus Collinsella. The sequence continues at coordinate 17,253 of CAUAEH010000030.1, forward strand.
CCCGCTGTCCGAGGACGATCCTTCGGGCTCGCAGGTGAGCCATACCATTACGAAGACTGCCATGGTCGTGGTTATCGGCATCTTGGTGCTGATCGTGGGCATGCAGATTGGCTACGGCGTGATGCGCCGTCTGAATACCGCCAATCTGTCCGAGAGCGTTTCGGTCGATACCGTTTCGACCGCGCTCAAGGGCGGCCTTGAGTGGGGTAACGGCTTTACGCAGTTCCCGCTCGACTTTAGCGTCGACGAGGCGGACGAGCGCACGGGTACGGTAGAGGTGACGGTGTTGGACACGTCGTCTGCCAACGAGCTCGAGCTGCTGTCCAACGGGCAGATTCAGGCTGCGGCGCTTGCGACCAACGCGTTGCTCAACGATAAGATCGACCGCGTGGTGTATAACGTGCACGCCTATATCGACGAGGACAGCAAGATCCAGCACGACTCTTTCTTTGGCATGTTTCCCGCACGGGGCCATCAGAGCGCCATTCTGACGTTCGTGTGGACCAAGAGCTCGTCAAATGCCACGAGCATCGACTGGAAGATGCGTATCGTGAGCATGGACGACACGATTGCCGAGCGCATCCAAAAGCAGGTGAACTCGGTGTCGTCACTGATTGAGGACCCGGCGGTAAGCCAGACCAAGATTGACGAGGAAAAGGCCGAACGTGACCTGGAGCATCGTCTGCATGGCCGCGAGATCTTCCGCGGCGGCAAGCCCGATCGCACGCCGTCCGATCTGCTGGAGCAGGATAAATAAGACGCCATCATCCCGCGTGAGCCAAATGCCCGCGCGGGATGATTTTTCTGGGACGGGGATTTAAAAATCATTCTGAGAACGGGGCTTTGTCGCCAACTGCATACATAACAGAATGATTATTTAATCCCCGTCCCAGAAAAATCATTATGCATAGAAAGTCATAATTATCATTTCGTAAACATTTCGATGAAATTAACGCCATGGCGCATACTTGCGGTTAAAATACCGCAAGGCCTAACTACCAACCTTTAAGCCGGTCCGGAGAGACCGGGAAGGAGAATTATGGCGAACAACCATACTGCGGGCACCGCTGCCCGCACCTTCGCGCCCAGCGAGCTTTGCCAGCGCATGCTGGCCAAAACCAGCAAGGGCACCTGCGGTCCCTGCATCCTGTACCTTGAGGATGGGACCATTTTTTATGGCCGCGCATGCGGTGCCGAGGGTACCGCGACCGGCGAGGTCTGCTTCAACACCTCGCTTGAGGGCTACTTTGAGGTCATGACCGACCCGAGCTATGCCGGCCAAATCGTAACCATGACCTATCCGCAGATCGGTAACTACGGCATCGATGAGACCGACGTCCAGTCGGCCTTCCCCGGCGATACCGCTCGCCCCGCGAGCGCTCCGGCTATGCGCGGCATGATCGTCCGCGACATGTGCGCCACGCCTTCCAACTGGCGCTCGGCCGTCAGCGTGCCGGAGTACCTGTGTGTCCACGGCATCGTCGCTATCGAGGGCGTCGACACCCGCGCTCTTGTGCGCCACCTGCGCGACAACGGTTCCAAGATGGGCATTATCTCGACCGAGATCTTTGACGTCGCCGAGCTTGCCGAGCGTCTGGCCGCAGCGCCGACGCTGGTGGGCGAGAACCTGGTCAAGACCGTGAGCTGCCCTGAGCCCCACGCTTTTGCCGCATGCGACCTGCCCGCTACGCATGACTTTGCGCTTGCCCCTGCCGCTCCTTCCCGCCACAACGTGGTCGCCTACGACTGCGGCGTCAAGCGCGGCATCCTGGAGGGTCTGGTCCGTGCCGGCTGCGACCTTACCGTCGTACCGTGGGATACGCCCGCGAGTGAGGTGCTCGACATGAATCCCGACGGCGTCTTTTTATCCAACGGCCCCGGCGACCCCGATGCCGTGGTGGAGACCTACGAGCAGGTGCAGCAGCTGATCGGCAAGGTGCCGGTCTTTGGCATTTGCCTTGGTCACCAGATGATCAGCTTGGCGTGCGGCGCTCAAATGGAAAAGCTTAAATTCGGTCACCGTGGCGGTAACCAGCCGGTTATGAACCTGGTGAGCCGTCGCGTGGAGATTACCGCGCAAAACCACGGCTTTGGCCTGCTGTTCCCCAGCCTGGGCAAACTGATCCCGGAGCTTTCCGGCGGCGAGACCGAGCATGCGGCCGATGGCGACCTGCGCGTCTGGGTGCGTCGCGGCATCGCACCGGTCGTGATGAACGAGCGCTTCGGTCGCATTCGCCTGACGCACGTGAACCTCAACGACGGCACTGCCGAGGGCATCCAGCTGCTCGACGCCCCGTGCTTCTCGGTCCAGTACCACCCCGAGGCCTCGCCCGGCCCCACCGATGCCCACTATCTCTTTACCGCCTTTACGCGACTCATGGACGGCGAGGAGAACTACCTGGACATCGACACCGCGAAGGACCGCCTTGCCGGCTGGAATTTCGCCGAGACCGCCGCGACCGAGACCGAGGAGAACTAACATGCCGAAACGTACTGACATCAAGCGCATCCTCGTCATTGGTTCGGGCCCCATCGTTATTGGCCAGGCCTGTGAGTTCGACTACTCCGGCGCCCAGGCCTGCAAGGTGCTCAAGGAGGACGGCTTTGAGGTCATCCTGGTCAACTCCAACCCGGCGACTATCATGACCGACCCGGGTCTTGCCGACCGCACCTATGTCGAGCCCATCACCGCCGAGTTTATCGAGCGTGTGATCAAGAAGGAGCGCCCGGACGCGCTGCTGCCCACGCTGGGCGGCCAGACCGGTCTGAACGCTGCCGTCGAGCTGGCAAAGGACGGCACGCTCGACAAGTATGGCGTCGAGATGATCGGCTGCGACCTGGCCGCTATCGAGCGCGGCGAGGACCGCAAGCTCTTTAACGAGGCCATGGCCGAGATTGGCCTGGAGGTCGCGCGCTCGGGCTATGCCTATAGCGTGGCCGACGCCGAGGCTATCGCCGAGCGCGTGGGCTATCCCTGCGTGCTGCGTCCGAGCTTTACCTTGGGCGGTGCCGGTGGCGGCATCGCGCATACCCACGAGGAGCTCGTCTCCATCGTGAGCCAGGGCTTGGAGCTCTCGCCCGCCCACGAGGTGCTGGTCGAGGAGTCCATCGAGGGCTGGAAAGAGTATGAGATGGAGGTCATGCGTGACCACGCCGGCAACGGCATCATCGTGTGCTCCATCGAGAATCTCGACCCCATGGGCGTACACACCGGCGACTCCATCACCGTGGCGCCGGCGCAGACGCTCTCCGACCTTGAGTATCAGCGTATGCGCGTGGCCTCGCTCGCCATTCTGGAGAAGATCGGCGTCGAGACCGGTGGCTCCAACGTGCAGTTTGCCGTGAACCCCAACACCGGTCGCTTGATCGTCATCGAGATGAACCCGCGCGTGAGCCGTTCGTCCGCGCTGGCCTCCAAGGCCACGGGTTTCCCCATCGCTAAGGCCGCCGCGCGCCTGGCTGTGGGCTATACGCTCGACGAGATCGTCAACGACATCACCAAGGCCACGCCCGCCTGCTTTGAGCCCACGATTGACTACTGCGTGGTCAAGGTGCCGCGCTTTGCCTTCGAGAAGTTCAAGGGTACCGACCCCACGCTCACCACGCGCATGAAGGCCGTGGGCGAGATCATGGCGATTGGCCGCACCTTTGAGGAGGCCTTCGGCAAAGCCATGCGCTCGCTGGAGGACGGTCACCAGGGTATCTGCGCCGGTGGCAAGGAGGGTGCCGATAAGCTGAGCGACGATGATCTCGCTCAAGCCGTGGCCACGCCGACCGAGCACCGCATCTTCTTTGTGGTCGAGGCCCTACGCCGTGGCTGGGACATCGCTCGCATCCATGCCACCTGTGGCATCGACCCGTGGTACCTCAACCGCATCAATGACATGGTGCAGGTCCAGGAGAGCATCCGCGGCCTGCGTGTGGAGGATATCGACGCCGACGCGATGCGCTTGCTCAAGCAGTACGGCACGAGCGACGCCGAGATCGCCGCGCTGACCGGCTCGGACGAGCGCTTTGTGCGCGCCTATCGCAAGGGTCTGGGCGTGGTTCCCAGCATGAAGACGGTCGATACCTGCGCTGCGGAGTTCTCGAGCGCCACGGAGTACCACTACAAGACGTACGAGAACATCTACCGCACGAGCCCGGATGCCAAGAAGTGCGTGGCTCCCGACGAGACCACGCCGGCGGACAAGCCCAAGGCGATGATTCTGGGCGCCGGCCCCAACCGCATTGGCCAGGGTATCGAGTTCGATTACTGCTGCGTGCACGCGAGCTACGCGCTGGCGGCCCGCGGCTTCGAGACCATCATGGTCAACTGCAACCCCGAGACCGTCTCGACCGACTACGATACCTCCGACCGCCTGTACTTTGAGCCGCTCACCTACGAGGACGTTATGGACGTCATCGATGTTGAGCGTCCCGACGGCGTCGTGGTGACGCTCGGCGGCCAGACCCCGCTTAAGCTGGCGCGCATGCTCGAGGAGAGCGGCGTGAACATTATGGGCACCAAGCCCGACGCCATCGACTTTGCCGAGGACCGCGAGCGCTTCGCCGCCCTGCTCGACAAGCTGGGTATCATGTATCCGCCGGCGGGCCAAGCCACCTCGTTTGAGGAGGCCGAGGCCGTGGCCGCGCACATCGGCTACCCGCTGCTGGTGCGTCCGAGCTACGTGCTGGGCGGCCGCGGCATGATGATCGCCTACGATGCCGAGCATCTGCGCGATTACATGGCCGAGGCTGCGCGCATTAGCCCCGACTACCCGGTGTACCTGGACCGCTTCCTGGAGGGTGCGATCGAGTCCGACGTCGACGCCCTGTGCGACGGCGAGGAGGTCTACATCGGCGGCATTCTGGAGCATATCGAGGAGGCCGGTATTCACTCCGGCGACTCTGCGACCTGCATCCCGCCGTTCAGCTTTAGCGAGAGCCTGCAGGCAAAGCTCCGCGAGACCACGCGCCGCATCGCGATGGCGCTGGGCGTACGCGGCCTGGTCAACGTGCAGTATGCCATCAAGGGCGAGACCGTCTACGTGATCGAGGCCAACCCTCGCGCAAGCCGTACCGTGCCGTTTATCTCCAAGGCCACCGGTGTGCCGCTCGCCAAGTGCGCGGCGCGTATCATGGCAGGCGATTCCATCGCGAGCCTGGGCCTGCCGAGCGACGAGCGTCAGCTCGATTGGTTCTGCATGAAGGAAGCCGTTATGCCCTGGGGTCGTTTCCCCGGTGCCGACGTTATCCTGGGGCCCGAGATGAAGTCGACGGGCGAGGTCATGGGTATCGCCAAGAGCTATCCCGAGGCATACGCCAAGACGCAGCTGGCGATCGACTACAAGCTGCCCGATCCGAGCTGCGGCAAGGTGTTCATCAGCGTGTGCGACCGCGACAAGCGCCATATCCTTTCGGTCGCCCGCATTCTGCGCTACCTGGGCTTTGACATCTGCTCTACCGAGGGTACGGCGCGCGTGCTGCGCGGCGGCAACGTGACGTGCGAAGTCGTGGAGAAGATCAGCGGCCCGCACGACGGCGAGTGCCCCAACATCGGCGACCTCATCGCCGATGGCAAGATCGCGGTCATCATCAACACGCCGTACGGCCCGGGTTCTCGTGGCGATGGCTACCTGCTACGTACCGAGGCCGTGCGCCGCGGCGTGACCTGCGTGACCGCGATGTCTGCCGCCAACACGTACGTGAGTGCCATCGAGGCCGTGCGCGAGGACCAGCAGGGTCACGGCAGCGCCAACGACATGGGCATGGACGTCATCGCCCTGCAGGACCTGCCACAGCACACGGTGTAGGTTGAGCTGTCCGGCCGGGGCGGGAGGGGCCGAGATTTCCCCCTTTCGCTCCGGCTGCAAGCAGAGTCGCTCAGGAGGAAACACGGCCCCTCCCGCCCCGGCCTACGGTGACTCGGTAGCACCGTGTACTGCCGAAGGGGCTTTGCGCGATGACTAGGGCTGAGAAA
>CAUAEH010000031.1 GCA_958427975.1 uncultured Collinsella sp.
TCGACGCTGCAAACGCCCCTAAGCGGCAATCTGACGTTCAATCGTCGGGCATGACCAGAAGGTCAATGCCCTCCTCTTTCACGTCACCTTGCTCGCCTAGGGGCGTTTTCGCTGGCGTATGCTCAACCTACGACGCAATGTCGGCAACCAAGCCGAAAACAAAAAAGGCCGAAGTCCCGAAGGGTTTCGGCCTTTTTGTTTTCCGCAGCGTCCAAGCGCAGTTTATCGGTTCTCGATGCTGCCGATGTTTTTGAGCTCAATGGAGATGAGGCCGTTAGGCTCATTGACGAACTCGATGTACTCGGAGTTCGAACCCATCTCGGCCGGGAAGCTGATCTCGATACCCGTGTCGGTACGGATCTTATGATTGCGCACCGCCGCGCGTTCGACCTGCTTGCGCTCCACGGGCACACGCTCAGGCACCTTCTCCTCGGTCAGTGCCGCGCGCACGCTCTCCTTGATAACCGGTTCGTCCTCAAAGACCTCATCGACGATATCCCAAGGCGGCAGCTCCTCGTCATCCTCAACCTTCTCGGCAACGGCAGCCTTAACCTTAGCGAGCGCTACGGCCGTGTTGGCACCGTGCTCCTCGGCGACTTCCTCGACCACACGCGTCACGGTGTCGATGACCTCCTTGCCCGATACGCCCGTGTCGCACTGCAGCAAGCCATCGGGGATAAGCATACGGTCCTCGCCGGCAATCTTGCGCTTCTTGTCCACGTAGCCGATCTCCATGGTACTCGCGCGCACGATGGCATAGCTCGGCACCTTTTGCGAGGGGTTCGGCAGGATGGCGTAGTGGCGCGCGATGTCGTTGCGCACCTCCCCCTCCTCGCGGCCCACTTCGTGCATAAAAGCCTGCTTGGAGCCCAGCAGCATCACGGCAAACCAGCGGGCATCCTCGTCGTCGTCAAAATCGGCCACGAGCACGTCGGTGGACTCGGCTTTCTCGGCTTTGGTGAGCTCGGAGGAGATAAACTCCGCAATCTGCTGCGACAGGTCCACGAACTCGCGCTCGCCAAAGAAATAGCCCTTGAGCTCGCCGCCAAACGCAGAGTTCTCAGCAAACGTGGCGCGTTTATTGTCGGCCGAGGTGCGTGCGCGGCGCAGATGTGTGGTCACGAAGTTGCGCACGGTACGACTCTCGATATCGAGCTCGCGCTGGCTCATGACGTTGACGGCAGAGTCAAAGTCCAGGATATGCAGAATCGCGTGGTTGATTTTCATATACGGCATTCCGTTCTAGATCGATTTCGGCACGAACCAGTATAGCGGTCGAGCCCGCCCCAGGCGCATCGAAGATTGGTGCATCGGGGACAGGTTGCTTTGCGCCAATGGCTAGCGCAGGAGCTCAGACTGCCAAGCCTCGAGCTGTTCTGCCAAACTCTTGCCGGCAGCGGGCATGTCGATCTGAGGGCGTTTGGGCAGCAGTGCGCATTTAAGGATTGCCACGATGGTCTGCGAGACAAAGCGTCGTGTATCCTTGTCAAAGCCTTGCGCAGCTTGGAGCATCACGGGCAGGCTCTCGCGCAGATTCCCAGCGATATCCGCAAACCGCTCAGCACCCGTAGCCTCAAACACGGAGAACAACGCATCTACAAAACGCTCGCGCTCGCCAGGCGACACTGCAAGCAGCATCTCGCGAATGGAACCATCAACGTATCGAGCACCGGCGGACAGGCGCTCACAGTACACGAAGTCGCGACCATCAACCACCCAGCTAAAGGGATTGTGCTGCAGCAAGCTGAACTCGGTGCTCTCAACGATGGCATAGTCCTCCTGTGTCTCGAACATCATGCCAAAGATCGACGACCGAGGTAGCGTCTTGTCGATTCGACCGGAAAGATCGGCAAAGGCGTCGCCGTTCAGGAACTCCTCGACGAAGCCCGGACCATCATGGGAATATGCCCGTTCGATTCGCTCACGGGCGATGTTGGAGCACATTGCCGCACCGTACACCGCAAGGTTTCCACCCTTGGAATGACCTCCGCACAAAAGCGGCCCGTCAATCGCATCCGCCGCCTCGTCCACATAACGTGCCGCGGATTCCTGGGCCGGCACAGGACACCGGAACGCCATGTTAAAGTCCTCTTTCCAACCCACAATCGTGCTGTCGGTCCCCCGGAAGGAAAGATAACTAAACCCCGCAGGAAACCGGAACGCCATGGCTGCAAACTGCTCTGTCGCCACCACATCGCTCACGGCACGATAGCCGCAAACGCGCACGCCGCGGTAGCGAGGGCTTGCTGCCACGGCCTCCAGCAAGGCCCTGCTCCCCTCTGGGTCCCACAAGTCGTCAATCATGTCCCGATAGCACTCGGCACGCAGCAGCTCGCGTACGTCTAGGCCCTGCCAGTTCGTCAGCTCCGCCATATCACCCGGCAAACGCAAATAGGACAACCACGCAAAGACCAGGCTATCCACCGCGCAGAACGGCCGCTCCTCAAACGGATCAAACGCCGTCTGGGCATAGGTCAAAAAATTAGGCGAATCCGACATGGCCCTCCCATCAACTATGGTGCATTGGGGTCAGGTTACTTTGCACCAAAAAGGCGCCCGGGCCGTGTGGACCCGGACGCCTTCATTGTAGCTTTTCGCTCTAGCGAGCTTGATTTAGCAGGAGAAATCAACGCTGTCGATGATGTCCTTGAGGGCCTTGGCGGAGACGGTGAGCTCATGCTGCTCGTCATCGTTCAGCGGCACGGGGACGCGGCAGACAACGCCGTCGCGGCCAACGACGGTCGGCATGGAGATGGCAAGATCGGACAGGCCATACTCGCCCACCATGAGCGAGGAGACAGGCAGAACGGTCTGCTCATCGCGCATGACGGCGGTGCAGATGCGCTTGACGGCCATGGCGACGCCATAGTAGGTGGCATGCTTTTTCTCGATGATGGTGTAGGCGGAGTTCTTGACGTCCTCGGCAATGCGCTTCTCGGCAGCCTCATGCTCCAGGTGGCCGTGAAGCTCACAGAAGGTGTTCAGCGGAACGCCGGCAACCTGAGCGCTGGACCAAGCGACAAACTCGGAGTCGCCGTGCTCGCCCATGACATAGGCCTGGACATCGCGCGGGTCAACCTCGACGTGGGCACCAAGCATCTGCTGCAGGCGGCCGGTGTCGAGCACAGTGCCGGAACCGATGACGTGGCCCTCGGGCAGGCCGGACATCTTGATGGCGGCGTAGGTCAGAACATCGACCGGGTTGGAGACGATGAGCAGAATGCCGTCGAAGCCGGACTTCTTAATCTCGGGAATAATGGACTTAAAGATGCTGACGTTCTTGTTGACCAGGTCCAGGCGGGTCTCACCGGGCTTCTGGGCAGCGCCAGCGGTGACGACGATCATGGCGGCGTCGGCGACATCGGAATAATCGCCGGCGTAGATCTTCATCGGCTCGGCAAACGTCATGCCGTGCGCGATATCCAGGGCCTCACCCTCGGCGCGGTTCTTGTCCACGTCGATGAGGACCATTTCGGAGAACAGACCGCTCTGCATCAGTGCGAACGCCGAAGACGAACCGACGAAACCGCAGCCGACAATAGCGACCTTCTTCTCGTTAACCATTAGAAACTCCCATCTCTCTCCACAAACAAGCCGCCCGGGAACGACCCGAGCGGCTTGTCGTAATCCCAATACATCCAATCGGGACTTTGATTATGCTCCTATTCGCAGCCAAAAATCGACCGTTTACCGAAATTGTTTGCAGGATTCGTAAAATAACTGCACGAAATCGGTTTCGAGCTATTGACGAGTCGAAATAGCCTTCTAATACAGGCCCGCTTCGCGAATGGCCTCGACAGCCAAAGCGATCTGGTCGGGCGGCAAGACCAGCGCCATGCGCACGTGCCCCTCGCCCGAAGGACCAAAGCTCGCGCCCGGCGTCACCACAACGCCGGCCTTCTCCATGAGCTCCTCGCAAAACGCCATGGAATCGGTGCGGCCACCGGGAAGCTTGGCCCACACAAACATAGAGCCATGCGCGTTGGGGCGCTCCCAGCCCAAGCCCTCAAGACCGTCGCACAGGACATCGCGGCGCTCCTGGTACTTCAGACGCTGCGCCTCGACCTCATCGCGCGGACCGTTCAGGCAGGCGATGGCGGCCTTCTGGATCGGGAAGAACATGCCAAAGTCGATCTGGCCGCGCAGCTTGGCAAAGGCAGAGACCACGTCCTCGCGACCGACCAAAAAGCCGATGCGGGCACCGGTGACGTTAAACGACTTGGAGAGCGAGAAGAACTCCACGCCCACCTCAAGCGCACCGGGATACTGCAAGAAGCTGCCGCCCGGCTCGCCGTCGAACACGATGTCGGAGTATGCGTTGTCATGGACGATCAGCAGGTCGTGCTCGCGGGCGAAAGCGATGATCTCCTCGTAGACCTCGGGCGTGCCCACCGAGCCCACCGGGTTGGCGGGCAGCGACACGATCATATACTTGGCACGATCGGCCACCTCGGGATCGATACCCGCCACATAGGGCAGGTAATTATGCTCGGCAACCAGCGGATAGTATTCGAGCTTGGCATCGGCGATCTTGGCACCCGCCTCAAAGACCGGGTAGCACGGATCGGGAACCAAAATAGTGTCGCCCGGATCGAGCAGGGCCAGGCCCAAATGGCCCACGCCCTCCTGCGTGCCGCTGCACGACTGCACCATGGACGGCGTAATGCCCGAAACGCCAAAGCGACGCTCATAGTAATCGCACACGGCCTGCTTGAGTTCGGGCAGGTCACGCAGGGCATACTTCCACATCTCGGGATCTTGGGCTGCTTGCGTGAGCGCCTCGACCACATGGTCGTACGGCTTAAAGTCGGGCGTGCCCACGCTCATGTTGTAAATGGTCTTGCCCTGAGCCTTCAGCGCGAGAAGCTTGTTGTTGAGCGAGGCGAAGACCTCCGCGCCAAAGCGGTCGAGACGCTGCGATGCCTGCATGGTGCCACCTTTCGATATGAAAAACGCGGCGCTCCGACAAGAGCGCCGCGCGATACGGGCCATCAGATTGCAAAAGTGTAACGCTTGCAACCCCCGTATTGGTTCAATTTAGCCAACCTTAGTCAACTGGATTGAGCGCGTCAATCTGCGCAAGCCACAGACGCGAGCTGGCGTCACTCGGCATACGCCAATCGCCGCGCGGACTGAGCGTCACCGAGCCCACCTTGGGACCATCGGGCAGGCAACTTCGCTTAAACTGCTGGGCAAAGAAGCGACGGTAGAACGTACGTAGCCACGTGTGGACGGTCTTGGCGTCGTAGACGCCCTCGAAGCTCTTGAGCGCCATGCGGTAGATCTTGCCCGGCTCAAAGCCAAAACGCAGCAGGTAGTAGAGGAAGTAGTCGTGCAGCTCGTACGGGCCCACCAAATCCTCGGTCTTCTGCGCAATCTCGCCGTCGCCCGTGGGCGGCAGAAGCTCGGGGGACACCGGCGTATCGAGGATGTCGAGCAAGACCTCGGCAATACGCCCGCCAAAGACATCAGCCGCATAGCGCACCAGATGGCGCACAAGCGTCTTGGGCACGCTCGCGTTGACGGCGTACATGCTCATGTGATCGCCGTTATAGGTAGCCCAGCCGAGCGCCAGCTCCGACAGGTCGCCCGTGCCGATGACAAAACCGCCAGCCTGGTTGGCCAGATCCATCAGAATCTGCGTACGCTCGCGGGCCTGGCTGTTCTCGTAGGTCACGTCCTGCACGGCTGGATCGTGCTCAATGTCCTTGAAGTGCTGCTCCACAGCCGCGTGAATCGAAACCTCGCGGAAGCTCACACCCAGGTCGCGGGCAAGCGACTCGGCATTAGACTTGGTGCGATGCGTCGTGCCAAAACCTGGCATGGACACGGCTGTGATACCAGTGCGCGGCAGCCCCAGTGCATCGAAGGCACGCACGGTTACAAGCAGTGCCAGCGTGGAGTCCAGGCCGCCCGAAAGACCGATCACCGCAGCCTTGGTGCCCGTATGGGCAAGGCGGGTCTTGAGGCCGGCGGTCTGCAGGTCGAGGATGGTCTCGCAACGCTCGGCCAGATCACCGTGGTCGGCCGGCACAAAAGGCGCGCGGGGGAAGACACGGTCGATGTCGAACGCATCGCGCAGGACAGGCTCGTCTGCCAGCACGCCCTCAAACGAAAACTCAACGGTTGTGGCCTCCGGCGCATCGTCCGCGCGCGTCCACGTCGTCGAGCGACGGCGCTCGGCAACCAGACGGTCGAGGTCGACATCGGCAACCGCTATATCGCAGGTAAGGAGCTTCGTCGCCGCCAGCTTAGAGCCGTTTTCGTAGACGAGGTTCTCGCCCGCAAAGACCATATCGGTCGTGGACTCGCCCTCACTCGCATCCGCGTAGGCATAGGCGCAGTACAGGCGCGCACTCTGATTGGAGATGAGGCTGCGGCGATAGTCTGCCTTACCGATAATCTCGTCCGAGGCCGACGGGTTGAGGATCACCGTCGCACCGGCAAGCGCCATCTCGGTCGAAGGGGGCGCCGGCACCCATAGGTCCTCACAGACCTCAACGCCCAGCACCATATCCTCGGCACCTTCATCACAGCAGCGGTAGACAAGCCCCGAGCCCAGCGGAACCGGACCCTGACCGGCAAACTCGACCCACACGGGATCCGCAGGCGCCGGAGCAAACCAACGGCACTCATAGAACTCGCCATAGTTGGGCAGATACTTCTTGGCCGTGAGGCCCAAAAGCTCGCCCGCGCAGCACACGGCGGCGCAGTTGTAGATATTCTCGGCAACCGCAACGGGAAGACCGATGGTAAAGACGATCGGCAGCTCACGGGTTTCATCGAGGATGTGCACCAGCGCTGCTTCGCAGGCATGCAGCAGCGTGCGGTTATGGAACAGATCGGCCGCGGTATAGCCAGTCAGATTAAGCTCGGGCAACACCAACGCGCGAACGCCGCGCCCGGCAGCATCGCGAACAGCCGCCAGCGCAACCTCGGCATTGCCCTCGACATCGGCCACGCGAATCTGCGGCGACGCCGCCGCCACACGCAAAAAGCCATCAGACTGAGAAAGGTGAAGATTCATAAGAATGCTCCCGTGCGTAGACGCCATTCACAACAATTAGCAAGTCCTATTGTAGTTCAACCGCCGGGTGGAACCGCATCCCACCAACTTGGTGAGCAATTGATGAGTTGATGGTATCTGTTAAATGTCACGTACGATTCACATCTGGTGGGTACCCTGATGGCTACACGAAACGAAGCAGATTTACACCGGGAGGACCCCGTATGACAACCAAGTACACCGACGCGCCGCGCACGCGCGTCATGACGCCGGCATCGCTCAACAACGGCGTGCACGAGAACCATTCCATCGGACAGACCATGGCCATCGCGCCCAAAAAGGGCCTGTTCGATGACATTTCCATTCCCCAGATCATCGCCGGCGCCGCAGCCGCCGCCACGAGCGTCGCGCTTGCCTCCAAGATTGGTATCGCTGGTTCAGTAATTGGTGCCGCCGTGAGCTCGGTTATCACCGTTGTGTCCTCGCAGGTCTACCGCCACTTTATCTCTGCCAGCGCCGAAGCCCTCAAAGGTACGCACGCCGCCGTCGACTACCCCGCCGGCGCCTATGAGCCCGTTGAGTTTAATGCCGAGGAGCACCTGGGCGGCGCCGCGACTACGCAGGAGATGCGCCAGATTGCGGGGCGCGCGACCACGGCGCGCGTTGCTCCCGACAGCCTGCGCGCCAAGGCGGCGGCAGAGCGCAGTCAGACGCAAAAGAAGGTCATCGTCTTCTCGATCGCCATCGCCATTGTCGCGGTCATCGCCTGCGCCGGCGCCATCCTTATCACCACCGCCGGTGAGGGTCTGGGTGAGCGCCCCGAGCCAATCCTTTCGTCGCATACGACCGAGCACGACGCGGATAGCTCAGGTCAATCGCAAAGCCAGCAGGACGACCCGCAGGGCACCTCCGCATCCACTGACTCGTCATCGAACACCCCCAATCAATCGCAGGACGTCGATTCCTCTGCGAACAACAGCGACACGCAATCCGGCACGACCGACTCAAGCCAAACGACCGACGGCTCTCAGCCGAGCACGGGCGACCAGACGAGCGGCAATACATCGGGCACGGAATCTACCGACAGCAGCAATACCAACAGCTCGAGCGGCACCGCGTCCGGCACGGCATCTGACAGCTCAAGCCAGGGCACGACGTCGGGCAACTAAGTACGATTGCCTCTCATAGATAACCGACCTGCATAACGGGCGCGAACCGGCAACGGTCGCGCCCGTTTGCCTTGGGCGCCGCCATGGCGAACGCCATGCGATGGTAAGATGCTTTACATGTGTAAAGAGGAGATTTGCCATGAGCAAGACAATAGTTAGGCCCACGCTTTCGCTGGGCAACCACATCTATCTGTATCGCCTGCTGCGCGACGCGATTGGGTGCGGCAAGCAAACGTTTATGACACAGGTCGAGGAGGCGCTCGCCGCAGGCGACATGACCGCTTATGACCTGGGCTTTGAGTCCACGCGCGAGCTGCTCGAGGAGCTCGACGACTGCATTAAACTGACTGTCTTTAAGGGCGGCCGCCTGTACGCCACCGTCATCGCCAACGAGGCTTGGGATGCCGCCCTTGCCAAGGGCGAGGACAAGCCCAAGGCAGCCAAGGGCGCTAAGCAGTCCTACAAAAAGAAAAAGCGCGGCGAGAAGGACCTGAAGGCTGTGCGCCCCAAGCACGTTAAGCGTCCCGAGCCCGAAGCCATGGTTGAAGCCGTGCCGGAATCCGAGCCCGAGACAGAGATCGAAGTCGCTATTGAGGTAACGGCAGAAGCCGAAACCGAAATCGCCGCCATGACCGATCCCAAAGTCATATCCAAGCAGGAAGCCACTGTGGAGCTCAACGAGGCTCCCAAGTCGACAACCGAAGAAGCTGCTGACCAAACCGAGACGTCTGCGTTCCAAAACAGCGATGTCTTTGGCAACGAGGCCGAAGACGATCAGTCCGACGAGCCCGCAGATCAAGACGCTACCGAGTCGGCGCCGGAGCCCGAGACGCCGCAGCCCGCCATCTCGCTCACGGTCGTCTATGACCCCGAGAACGCCAACGCCGGCATCACCACCATGGCATCCACGCCCATCGAGGCAAAGTCGAGCGTCGAGAACGAGAACGCGACGCAGGTTGAGGTTGAAACCGCAGTTGCAGACGCGCCCGTCACCGTGAAGCCCGCAGATTCCACAACCAAGCCGAAGACGACGCTGGAGCCCGCAGATTCCACGATCAAGCCGGAAGCGACGCCGGAGCCCGCACCCGTCATCGAATCCGTGCCCGCCGCTGTTTGCGACCAAATTCCCGCACCGGCACCGTCTCCGGCCCCCGCTGCAGCACCGGCCCCCGCACCCGCAGCACCGACCATCCCCAAGGACTTCCCCATCGATTTCGCAACCGAGGTCTTCTGCCCCGGCCCGCTTCTGCACCAGCTGTCGACCTATCTCCCCTACGGCGCCGACACGCTCGGCATCGTCGGCGAGTACTACTGGATCGCCCGCGAGCGCGGTACCATCGAGGCCGCGCGAAACCGCGCAAGCTTCCCCCTGCACTACACGCAGGCCGGCGAGCGCCACGAAGTCACCGTGCGCATCCGCCGCAACACCACCGGCGGCCTCGGAGCCGCCTGGACCATCGATAAAGTCGAAGAACCCGAGCAGTAACGACAAACGGCTCAAATCCAAATCAGGATTTGAGCCGTTTTTATTTGTTGATGTTGCGCAACCAACAGCGAGCGGGCCGCAAGTGCCCCAGGTTGCCGTGAAAGAGGAGCGACGCGTATACGGTACGCGAGCGACGGCTTGAACGGCAAGATGGGGTGCTTGCGGCCCGCGCAGCGTCGAGCAGTTACGCGGTTTGGAAAACCGCGTAACGATCTAGTCACGCGTGAGCTTGCGGTGGATACGATGAGGCTGGGCTGCGTCCTCGCCCAGGCGCTCGATGCGGTTGGCCTGATAGGCCTCGAAGTTGCCCTCGAACCAATACCAGTTGCCCGGATTCTCGTCGGTGCCCTCCCACGCCAGAATGTGCGTGGCGACGCGGTCCAGGAACATACGGTCGTGGCTAATGACCACCGAGCAGCCCGGGAACTCGAGCAGCGCCGCTTCGAGCGAGGACAGCGTCTCGACGTCGAGGTCGTTCGTGGGCTCGTCGAGGAGCAGCAGGTTGCCGCCCTGCTTGAGCGTAAGTGCCAAGTTCAGACGGTTGCGCTCGCCACCGGAAAGTACGCCAGCGCGCTTCTGCTGGTCCTGGCCCTTAAAGCCAAAGCTCGCCACGTACGCGCGGCTCGGAACCTCCGTCTCGCCGACCATCATGTGGTCCAGGCCGTCCGAGACGACCTCCCATAGGTTCTTATCGGGGTCGATGCCGGAACGGTTCTGGTCGACGTAAGAAATCTTGACGGTCTCGCCCACCTCGAGCTCGCCCGAAGTTAGCGGCTCCAGACCCACAATCGTCTTGAACAGCGTGGTCTTACCGACACCGTTGGGGCCGATGACGCCCACGATGCCGTTGCGCGGCAGGGTGAATGATAGGTCGTCGATGAGCACGCGGCCATCGAACTCCTTGTGCAGGTGATGAGCCTCGAGCACCTTGTTGCCCAGACGCGGGCCCACAGGGATGCGGATGTCGGTCCAGTCGAGCTTCTGGCTTGCGCGGGCCTCGGCCTCCATCTCCTCGTAGCGAGCCAGACGGGCCTTGTTCTTGGCCTGGCGAGCCTTGGGCGAGCTGCGTACCCACTCGAGCTCGGCTTCCATGCGCTTGGCGAGCTTGGCATCACGGTTTCCCTGAGCCTCGATACGGGCGGCCTTAGTCTCCAGATACGTGGAATAGTTGCCCTTGTAGGGATAAAGGTGACCGCGGTCGACCTCGCAAATCCACTCGGCAACGTTATCCAGGAAGTAGCGGTCGTGCGTGACGGCCAGAACGGCGCCCTGGTAGTTATGCAGGAAGTGCTCGAGCCACAGGATCGACTCGGCGTCCAGGTGGTTCGTGGGCTCGTCGAGCAGCAGCAGGTCGGGAGCTTCGAGCAGCAGCTTGCACAGGGCCACACGGCGGCGCTCGCCGCCGGAAAGCACGTTGACCGGCATGTCGGAATCGGGCAGCTGCAGGGCATCCATGGCCTGGCCGAGCTTGGAATCGATATCCCAGCCGTCGGCGGCGTCGATCTCGTCCTGGAGCTTTCCCATCTCGGCCATGAGGGCGTCCATGTCGCAGTCCGGGTCGCACATCTCCTCGCCGATCTTATTGAAGCGGTCGACCTTGGCAATCATGTCGCCAAATGCCATGCGCACGTTCTCGATGACGGTCTTGTCGTCGTCGAGCGGCGGCTCCTGCTGCAGAATACCCACGGTGTAGCCGGGGGTGAGCCTGGCATCGCCGTTGGAGACCTCCTCGATGCCGGCCATGATCTTGAGCAGGGTCGACTTGCCCATACCGTTGGGGCCCACGACGCCGATCTTGGCACCGGGGTAGAAGCTCAGGGTCACGTCGTCAAGGATCACCTTGTCGCCATGGGCCTTGCGAGCCTGATACATCTGGTAGATAAACTCTGCCATTTGCCTGTTTTATCCTTTCTACCTGCTGTTTTCCTATTCTTGATTCGCTTTAGTGGAAACGAAATGAGAAAACCAGCTCTGAAACGTAACGAAAAAGGGGCATGGTTGCCCACACCCCCTAATACTACCTGGGAAAAGTCCCCCGGAACATACTATGAACTGCGTACGCTAGTTTTCCGCAACCTTAACGAGCGGCTCGCTGCGATTTGCGCCACAACAGATACGAGTAGACGTAGACGGCTCCAACCGAACCAAACGCCAGAACCGCAATCACTGCGGCGACGACTTCACTCGAAAGCACGCTGCCTGCCACGCCCATCACAATCAGGCCAATACCCAGTACCATAAAGCAGGCGCCGCCAAAACGCTGCGTACGGCGCCAGTTCTCGGGATCGGCAAGCGCCCAAGGTGTCTTGATACCGAGCGTATAGTTCTGCTTCACACGCGGCAAATAGTTGCCTACGCCGATGAACAGCAAACCGACAACACCGGAAATCAGCACGTTAACCGAACCGACCGCCGGCACCACGCCCCAGACCGTAAGCTCTCCCAGCCAGCTTATGGCGCACATGAACAAGGTGAAGGCGATTACGAAGCCCTGGTAGAACTTGCCCGAGGTTCGATATGCCTCACCTTTGGGGTCGATGCGCGGCACCACGCAGAACATTGCGAGAAGCGCCAGAGGCAGCACGCCGAGCACGGAGGCCATCCAGCTAGGACCCCAACCGTCGACGGCGCCGTTCGCGCCCCAGTGCGTGGGAATCTGCGCAGGCAAGCTCGGCATCACCATGAGGTGCGCTACGACATTGGCGACGCACAGAGCGACCAGCGCAATCCACACGCGCGACGATACCCCCGTGGGGTGAATGCCCTTGTTTTCGTTATTCATCCTTATCACCTTCAGTGTTTGTAAAGCCCATAAACCAGCCAATTAAATCCTGCATGACGGTGGTGTTTAAGCTGTATACGATGTTTTGGCCATGGCGCTCGTCGGTCACCAACCCGGCGTTTTTGAGCGTCGCCAAGTGATGGCTCAGCGACGGCTTACTGATATCGAAATGCTCGGCAAGCTCCCCCGCCGTGCAATTGCCCTCGCGCAGCAACTCCAAAATGCGCCGTCGCGTTGGATCGGCAAGCGCCTTAAAACCCTCTCCCGGCATAAGACCTCCTCTCATCATCTCTCATGACGTGCACACTATACTCAATATTTAGATGTTTGTCTAACTATCTAATCGCAATGCTTCAAACCACATCAAAGCAAACGCCATCGCAACCTATGGGCGATTACCTATAATGGCGATAGCTAAAACACGACCTGCTTCCCCATCGGAGGATATTTATGACCGAAACCGCTGCCGCAGCCGCCATCGAGACACGCGACACCAAGCTCGAGATTATCATGGGCCGCGAGGCACTCGATAAGCTCGCCGATGCTACGGTGCTAGTGCTCGGCTGCGGAGGCGTGGGCTCCAACTGCTGCGAGGCACTCGCCCGCGGCGGCATCGGTCATTTCGTCATTCTGGATAAGGACATCATCGCGCCCAGCAATATCAATCGCCAGGCCATCGCCTTTCACAGCACCGTCGGCAAGCGCAAAGTCGACGTCATGGAGGCTATGATTCACGACATCAACCCTACCGCTACCGTCATCAAGCGCACCGAATACCTGCTGAGCGACAACATCGATGATTTCTTCGCGAGCGTTTTGGAGCAGACGGACGGCAAGCTCGACTACGTCGTCGACGCCATCGACACCATCTCGGCCAAGCTCACCATTGCCAAATATACTCAGGACCACGACATTCGTTTGGTTAGCTCCATGGGCGGGGCCAACAAGCTCCATCCCGAGTGCCTCCGCTTTGCCGACATTTTCGATACGGTACGTGACCCCATGAGCCGCATCATGCGCAAAGAATGCAAGAAGCGCGGAATCAAGAGCCTGCATGTACTGTTTAGCTGCGAGGAATCGGTTAAGACACAGCCCCGCGACCCTTCCAACATCCACGAGCGCACCGAGCTGGGAACCGCCAGCTTTATGCCGCCCATCATGGGCCAGATGATTGCCGGCGAGGTTATCCGCCAGATCAGCGGCCGCGGCACTGAGCGCGTACGCTCCGATGGCCAACGTCTGGACTAGCGGAGCGCACCGAAATGGAGCCCCGGTTATTTGATGCACACTGCCATCTTGATTTAATGGCTCACCCGGACGCCGTTGCCGATGAGGCGACGGCGCTGGGCTTGGGTCTATTTGACTGCGGCGTCAATCCGCGCGACTTTTCGGCCGCAAACGAGCGCGCCTGTCGCCAACCAGGCATCATCGCCGGCGTTGGGCTTCACCCCTGGTGGCTCGCCGATGGCCACTGCGGTTTTGTCGAAGTCAATCTGCTTTGCGAAGTTGCTGCCCAAGAACGCTACATCGGCGAAGTCGGACTCGACTTTTCCGCGCGCTTTGCTGGAAGTGAGCCGCTACAAATACAGGCACTTAACCGGCTCTGCGATGCGCTCGTGCAGCATCCTCTTACCGGGCGCGTGATATCAATTCACGCCGTTCGTTCGGCAGGAGCCGTACTGGACGTCCTCGAATCGCATGGACTACTCATCCCAAACCCTGACTCCCCCGTTATCATCTTCCACTGGTTTAGCGGTACTTCGGACGAACTCGTCCGCGCGCGTAATGCGGGCTGTTATTTTTCCGTCAACGAACGCATGCTCGCATCTAAACGAGGACGCGAATACGTACGACAAATTCCACTCGATCGTTTACTGCTCGAGACCGATGCACCAGCGGAGGCAAACGCAGAAATAAGCGCACAGTCACTCATCAGATCGCTCGAAAGCGCCTCAGAACACGTCGCCTCGCTCAAAAAATGCGACGCAAAGCATATTGAGTCGGCGGTTTTAGCGAATGCACACTCTGTTTTTAGCCTTCGCTAACCCCTGTGGTCAAAAAACGTCAAATATGAGTACTGCTAGCGAAATGGATACATTACTCTGAGCTTTCCGACCACCAGAATAATCTACGATTGTCCATTAACTAACACTTTTACAGTCACTCATCCTGCATTTTCGCAATCTTAAACCCCTCCAAACGCTCAAATCACGTCTGAAGGGGTCGATTTTGCTGCGACTAAATTAGTCACAGTACTCATATTTGGCTTTTTAACCACCGAGTCACGGGAAGGCACCAATACAGCTCCCCGGGACAGCTCGGCTATTCGACGATTGGTGCTCCGTGGCCCCAAGAACCTTCCATGCCGCACACGGTCGAGGCAAACCCGGCAGCAAAGTCGAGCGCGCGCTCGATGGCCTCGGCGCCATCCTCACCGCGCTTGGCGGAATCGAGATAGCACATCAAAAACGAAGTGAGGAACGAGTCGCCCGCCCCCATGGTGTCCTTCATGTCCGTTACCGGCTTAGCCAGCTGGCGGTAATAACGCTCGCCGTCGTAAGCAATACAACCCTCGGCGCCCGCCGTAGCCGACACAAAACGCGGACCCAGACCCTTCACCCATGCCAGACGCTCGCGAATCTCGTCCTCACTCGCGGCATCCGCCGCACTAAAGAAAGCAAAATCGACGTAGGGCGCAATCTGCTCGTAGTACTCGTCGGTGGAGTCGTCCGAAAAGTCAAAAGAGACCGTGACGCCCGCAGCCTTCAACTTGGGAAGCTCGCGCTCGGTAAAGCAATAGTTACCCGAATGAACCACATCGAACTGCTTCATGTACGAAAGGTCAAAGCGATCGAGGACATAGCGCGCATCGCCACGGATACCGCCCTCGTTGGAGCCGAGGAAGACACGGTCACCGTCAACGACGGTCACGCGAGCCGCTCCGTTCTCGCCAATCATCTGCTCGCACTTGTCAAGCTCGATACCCTCATCCTCGAGGCTTGCAATGACATGCTCGGCAGCGGCGTCATTGCCAAAAATGCCCATGTATGCAGAACGTGCGGCACCGCATTTCTTGGCATAAACGGCGAAGTTAACCGCGTTGCCGCCAGGATACATGGTGTGGATATGCTCGTAGCGATCGACGACGTTGTCGCCAAATCCGAGCGCGTTAACGTTAAATGCCATGGCCTTTGCCCCTTCTAGTACTCGACAACACCCATATAGCGACGGAAATCGGGATCGTGATCAAACACCTTGCCGCGTGCAGCACGCAGCTCGCAGTTCATGGCGTAGAACAGCACCGGGTCCAGATAGGCACGGACGCTCGCCGGCACGGCTTCCATACCGTACTCCTTGGCATCGAGCACCATCAGCGTATCGGTATGCGTCTTAAGGAACGCCAGGGCGCGCTCGTCCATAGCACGGCACTCGCTGGAGCCCATCTGCAGGAAGTAAAAAACGCCATCCTGAGTAGCCTCGAAGGGGCCATGGAAGTACTCGGCAGAGTGGATGTAGCTGCAGTGCTGCCACTGCATCTCCATAAGAGAGCAGATAGCGAAACCGTAGGTCTGGCTAAAGTTGGGACCGCTGCCCAGAATATAGAAGAACTCGTGCTCCTGGCAAAGCTTGGCAAAACGATCGCCCAGCTCGGCATTTACCTTCTCACGTGCCGGGGGAAGAATCTTATCCATCTCGGCGATACCGGCATACATATCGGCAAGATCGGTGTAGCCCTCCTGCTGATCGAGCAGCTCGGCCGCAAGCGACAGCGAAATGCCAGCGGGGACCTCGGCCTGCGGCACGCCCTCGCCCCACGGGTAGACCCACGTGGTCCATTTACCGGTGTCGATCTTAGATCCAGCGTTGTCGGTCTGGGCGATCACCGTAGCGCCGGCAGCAAGGGCAATCTCGCAGCCCTCGACGACCTCAGGGGTGTTGCCACTGTGGCTGCAAGCGATGACCAGGGACTTCTCGCCCAGACGACGCGGACGCATGATATCGAACTCGCGAGCCGTATAGATATACGAAGTGAAGGTGGTTGCCTCGCGCTGCAGAAGCTCATGGGCCGGGATCAAATCGATCATAGAGCCACCGCAAGCAATCCAGTAGACGCTGTCGAACTTGCCCTTCTCGGCAATTGCCTCTTTGATCAGATCGTGTGCGTTCATATCCAGTTCCTTTCTTGTTTGGCCGCAATCAATGACGTTGGCTGCGTGGCCGATAGTTGTTTTAGTCAATCAGATATTTCTCGAATGCGGCCATGTTCTTGGCATCTGCCGCCGCCGGATCATCGTAGTAACGACCGTCCGTGATTTCCTGGCCCAGCATGCCGTCGAAACCATGGGCGTTGAGCGTGGCGACGAAGGCGTCCATATCGTGCTTGCCATCGCCCCACACCAGATGGCCATACGGGTCACCGTCGATAAAGTGCATCTCGTGAATTGCCCCATCACCAAAGGCGGCAAACCAGTCCTCGAGCGTCTCGCCTGCAACGCCCATCGCGGTTGCATCAACCATGGGCTGTAAGTACGGGCTCGCGACCTCGTCAATCATGCGCTTCGCATCGGAAACCGTCGTCACAAGGTTGCTCTCCTCGGGACGCAGGCTTTCCATCGTAAGCACCAGACCGTGCTCGCCGGCATACTCCGCCAGAATGGACAAGTGCTCGCGGCTGCGCTTCCAGGCTTCCTCGCGGTCCTCGTCCCAGTCGCCCCAGCCCGAGTTGATGGACATACGGTCGCACCCAAGTACCTCGGCAAGCTCAATGCCGTGCTTAAAGTACGCCAGGCTGCGCTGTTCATGCAGCGGTTTGCGTGCGCAATACTGCCAAGGATAGACAACATTCTCGGGGCACAGAGTACGATACCTAAGCCCACGGTCTGCAGCCTTTTTCGCCAAGACCTCAGCCTCAAAGTAGCCCGTATGGTCGAGCGTCACATGCGGCTCTGCACACCACAGCTCAATGGACTCAAAGCCCAAGCGCTGCTGCACATCAAGGAAGTAATCGAGCGACCACATGATGTAGTGGATATTCATGCCCGCAATCTGTTCGCGGTGCAGCGTCGGTTTGGATTCAGACATCTTATGCCTCCTTATTTCGATCGAACACGATTTGTCCGTCCGACATCGTCATATCAACCGCAAGATCGCGTGCGTCGCGATAATCGAGGTCGAACACATCCCGATCGAGCACGCAGATATCGGCAAGCTTGCCAACCTCAAGCGTACCCAGCTCGTCTTCGCGCATCAGATCGTACGCGCCCCCGGCGGTCCAAGCGCGCAAGAGCTCGACAAGCGTCAGCGTGTTGACCTCATTCACGGGCAGTCCGTCGGCGAAGAATCCGCCGCACGCGCTGTAGATTGACTCGCCCAGGCTCGGAATCAGCAGCGGCAGATCCGTGCCGCAGCACACTGTGCATCCGGAATCTTCCATGCCGCGGCGATTCCAGCTGTGCAAAAGTCGCGTCTCGCCAATTTGTCGACGCATCATCGACAGGCAATCCTCGCGCCGGTCCAGCGTCAGAATCTGCGGATAGACCTCGCAAATTCCACCTAACTTGCCAAACTCGACAAGATCGGTCGGGTCAGAGTTCTCGAGATCGGTAATCGCATGGCGGCGAAGCATCCGTCCATGCTCGTCTCGAGGCAGCGAGGCATATAGCGCCACGGTGCGACGAACGGCGCCATCGCCCTGGCAATGCAAGGAATATCGGAAGCCGTCAGCATCAATTGCACGCAGCTCGCTCTCAATCAGATCCCACTCTGGCTCCTCGACGACCGTCTTGCCGGCAGCGCCCGCATCGGCCGTGTCTTCATAGGGGTCAATCATCTCGGCAAGCCCCGCCCATACACCGCGATCGGTCATACGGTTGAAGCCAGAAAAACGAACGAACGGTCCCCGGAAGCGCTCTCGTGCCTCGCGGGCATATGCCAGATTTGCACCGGCACCCACCGGCTGCGACATCATAGAGACGCGAACCGTCAGCTCACCAGATTCCTCACGGCGAGCCATTTCGTCGGCAAAGCCGTAGTAGTCATCAAACGCCATCTCCTTGATGGCGGTAACGCCGCGCTCGTTAAGCATGCTCATGTAGTCCGAATACCCGGCACGCACCTCGGGCAGCGCGAGGAAATCGCTCATCATGCGCCAGATCTTCTCGGCATAGCACGCCTGGGGTGTAAAGCCGTATCGCGCACTGGCAGCAGCATTGAGAACGCAGGTCTCCGCTCCCGGTGTAAAGCAGACGACGGGGATATCGCCAAAACAATCGTCAAGCACAGCTGCCGTATTTGCGTTCTCGGCATCCGATGCCAACGTTTCGGGTAGGTTGTGGCCAAAAGCCGCCGCGCAATCCGGATGATCTTCTTTCCATGCACGCAAGAGCGACACAGCCTCTTTGGCATCAGCGATGCCGGACAGATCAGACCCCAACGTCCGCAGCGCCCAACCTGTATAGAAGGTATGCACATCGATCAAGCCAGGCATGACAGTGCGGTCGCCCAGGTCAACCACCTCGTCCGCCTGGGTCAAATACGAAGCTACCTCACACTTGGCGCCAACAGCCTCAATTCGATTGCCGCGGACCGCTACGAAACCTTCAAACGGCAGGTCCCCCGTACCGGTAAAGACGCTCTTAGACGTCAGGACCGTCAAACGATCAGACATCACAACCACCTACGCCGGAAGCATGCCGGAAATGGCAGTAATGACCAATCCAAACACGACCATGAAGATGAAGAACTTCCAAATGGTCTTCCACCATTGGCCAAACGAAATCCTAGCCACGGCAAGACCGGCGACCGTCATGCCCGCCACGGGGCTGATGGTGTTGATGGTCTGGTTGGCAAACTGGAGCGCGGTGACGGCCGCCTCGGGATTGAGGCCCATGAGCTCGGTCAGGGGGCCCATAACGGGCATGGTGAGCGCCGCCAGGCCAGAACTCGAGGGAACCAGCAAAGAGAGCAGGCCAAGGACGATATACATAAACGTGGTGTAGACGGCGGCGGGTGCACCGGCAAGCGCAGTAGCGAGCGCCTGGAGGATGGTGTCGATGATCATGCCGCCCTCGGCGATGACCAGAATACCGCGAGCGATACCGATAACGATGGCAGCGTACGCAAAGTCGGCAAGACCCTTAACGAACTCCCCTGCGATCGTCTGCTGGTCAAGACCGCCCAGGATACCGGCAAGCAGGCCCATGCCAAGGAACACGGCGGAAATCTCATTCATGTACCAGCCCTGGGTAACAAGACCCCAGACGATAATGCCCATACCGCAAGCAAAATCGATAAGCACGAGCTTCTGACGGATAGTGAACTCTTCCTCGATGGAGGCATCGGTCACGGAAAACTCAATACGCTTGAGCTTATCGTCCTCGTACACAATGGACGACTCGGGATTTTTCTTGACGCGCATGGCGTAGCGCATGGCCCATGCGATACCGACGGCAGTGAAGATGACCCAAGAAACGGCACGCAGCCACAGTTGCGGATTACCCTCGATGCCAATGATGCCTTGGGCGATCAAAACATTAAACGGGTCGATGGTCGAAGCACAATATCCCAGGTTAGGACCAAGGAAGCAGATGATGAATGCCGTCATCGAGTCATAACCGATACCCATCATGATGGGAATGAAGATGGCATAGAACGGCAGGGCTTCCTCAGACATACCAAACGTAGTGCCGCAAATGGACAGTAATGTCATCGTGATGGGAATGATGAGGATGTCCTTGTTCTTGAGCTTTTTAATCACACGGCTCATGCCGGCATTCAAAGCGTTGGTCTTGGTGATGATCGCGAACGATCCGCCAATCAATAAGACGAACGCAACGACGTCGGCAGCCTCTTGGATACCCTTGGTGGGCGCTTGCAGGACCGCGAAGATATCCTGACCCAGATTGATGGTCTCGCCGGTCTCGGAATCGGTGTAGTTCTTATCGACCTGTTCATAGGTTCCAGCAACGGCGACTTCACGCTCGCCCGCCGCTGTCGAAATCGTCTTGCGCTGATACTGACCAGAGGGAACGATCCAAGTCAGGACCGCAAAGACAACGATCAGCAAGAACATGATCGTATAGACATGCGGTAATTTGAACTTAAAACGTCTGTTTGTCTTCTTCGCCTTCGTATCTGACATAGATACCTCCAAAGAACTCGAGACTGCATCGCATCTCGCTTCAACGTTTGCATAAGGCAAACGTTCTATGACGTCCCATAGATTACCAGCAGCTTTTTCCTTCATCAAGATAATTTCAAACTGATTGCCGCAACGCGGTTGAACGGTTGTGTTCGCGCCGTGAACGGTATGGAAACGCCCGGTGAGATGATCCACCGGGCGCTTCCATTCGCAATGTCCTAGATGTCAAAAACGTAGCGAGACCCAACGATCCGCTGACGACCGATGATAAACGGCCGCCGCTGCTCATCGAAAAAGAAGGCTTCCATATAAAACAAGGGTTCGCCAACAGGAACTGCCAACAGCCGAGCGACCTCGGGCGACGCGCACGCGATCTCGAGCGTGCACGGGTCGGTAAACGCGGGCGTGCGGCCCGTTCGGTTGCGCACGAACTCAAAAATGGATTGGTTAGATAGAGGTGCCGTTGATAGATAGGCGTTGTCCTCGTAAACGTATATGTTGTTCTCGAGCATGACGGGGACTCCATCGGCAGTACGTACACGCTCAACGCAAATCAAATCAGTTCCAACGGGAACACCAAAGAACTGCGCTTCGGTAGAATCTGCCGGCAGTATCTTTCTCGAAATGACGCACGCCCCCGGCTCCATTCCGTTAACGCGGCATGCGTCCGAAAAACTCTGGACGTCATCCTTCTGGCGAATCTTGCGCTTAAGCTTGGGGGCATTGACAAACGTGCCTTTCCCCTGCCGCTTCGTTAGATAGCCCTGCTGGACGAGCTCCTCAATAGCGCGTCGCACGGTAACGCGGCCAACTTTATAGTTCTCAGCCAATTCGAATTCGTTGGGTATCCGCGTGCCCGCCTTGTAGGCACCGGAATTGATTTCGTTTTTAATGATATCGATAACCTGTTGGTACAGCGGTATCGCTGCTTTACCGTCAGTTAGTCCTTCAGTCGGTGGCATATACCCTCTCCCAGCCCAATTAAGTCAAAAGCGGGCTTAAGGGCATTCAACAAGCCCTTAAGCCCGCATTAGCATAAAGTATGCTTGCTGCCGCACCAAAATGTCGGGTATTTACTCATCTGACCCGAAAAACGCGCAACTACCGCGCTCCTAAGAAAGCGTGAGCAGCTCCGGCAGCTGGTCGATAATCTTGTCCGCGGCATCCTGGCTAAAGCCAAAGCGCTCCTCGCGCTTGGCAATAACTGTCAGGCCGGCTCGCTTGCCGGCAGTGATGCCAGGCACCGAATCCTCAACGCAGCAGCAGCGATTCGCGGGCAGCCCCAGCAGGTCCAGCGCATGCAGGTAGATGTCGGGCTCGGGCTTGCTCTCCTTAAACTGCTCGCCGCTCACCACATACTCAAAGGCATCCGACAGCCCGCACGCATTGAGCACTTCCTCGATGCTATCCATGGGAGACGAGCTGGCAAGCGCCACGCGAACGCCACGGCGCGGCAGCTCTCGAATCGTATCCACGGCGCCTGGGTTAATCAAAGCCTGATAGTCGCGCGGACGCTTATGCGCCCACTCGTCCCAACGGATCAACGCTTCCTCGCCAGTTAAATGCCCCTTCCCGGCGCGCTCAAACCAATCGACCAGCATACGCAGGAAGAACTGATGCGAGGTACCAACCTGCCCGTTCAACTCCTCTTGAGTCAGATTAAGCCCAAGCTCCTTGGCAAACGCGGCAGTCTCGCCCAGGTAGTAATACTCGGTATCGACAATGACGCCGTCCATGTCAAAGATAACGGCGTCGAACGGAAATGCGGACACGGCACCCTCCCTAACAAAAGGGCGCCCGCAAGCGGACGCCCGAGCCATGCACTATCGGCGATTCTAACCCAGCAGCTTATCCAGCGCCACCGCAATGCCGTCTTCGTTATTATTGGCGGTCACCATCTGGGC
>CAUAEH010000032.1 GCA_958427975.1 uncultured Collinsella sp.
GCCCTTGCCGATGTACATGTCGTCGCGGATGCCGATGACGTCGGCCATGAAGGAAATCATGGTAGCGGTCTCGCGGACGGTCTCGCCGTGAGCGATCTGGGACTTCTTCTCGTCCAGGTCCTGCAGCTCAAGGCCGAGCAGGTTGGCGGCCTTAGAGAAGGAGAAGCGCGTACGGGTGGAGTTGTCGCGGAACAGGGAGACGGCAAGACCGGAGTCGAAGATCTTGGACGAAACGTTGTTCTCGCGCAGCTCGCGCAGAGCGTCGGCGACGATGTAGAGCGCCTTGAGCTCATCGGTGGTCTTATCCCAGGTGTGCAGGAAGTCGCTGCCGTACATACCCTTAAAATCGAGGCCGTTCAGCTGCTCGACTCGCTCGGTAAACTTGGCGTCCATGTAAATGTCCTTTCTAAAGGTGAAACGATCGCAATGAGTAGATGTGCTCCGGCATGCGCGTGTGGCTAGAACATGCAGAGCACTATGACGAGGACCCGCTACCGTTGAGGAAGCATGGGAGATAACGACCGCGGGCCCCAAGTCAACAGGAGGCGCCGGGGGCATAAACTGTCCCCGGCTCAACAAGATCGAGGAATGGGACTAGTCGATCTTGTTGTTGGTCAGACCGGCGCGGAACACGGTGGCATCGCCATCGGCCTGGCTCGGATCGTAGAGGTTCAGGGCAGCCACATACATGGCGGCAGCGGTGACCAGGTCGTCCTTGTAGGTGACCTCGTTGGGAGCGTGAGCCTGAGACTCGGCACCCGGGCCAAAGCCGACGCAGGGGATGCCATAGCGGCCCTGGATGGAAACGCAGTTCGTGGAGAAGGTCCACTTGTCGCACAGCGGGCGACCGGTGCGCTTGTCCATGCTGGGTTCGCAGCCGATGCGCTCGTCACCGAACATGGCCTTGTGGGCGTCGCCAAGGGCCTTGACGTGCGGAGCGGTCTCCTTGTTGATCCACGTGGGGAAGTAAGCCTCGGTCTCGTAGACCTCGCCGGTCCAGGACGGACGGTCGTACATGTACATGGAGACCTTCACGTCGTCGCCGTACTTCTTGGCTGCCGGCAGGTTACGGATCTCGTCCAGGCAGGACTCCCAGGTCTCACCGGCGGTCATGCGACGGTCGATGGAGATGGCGCAGGAGTCAGCGACAGCGCAACGGCTGGGGCTGGTGTAGAAGATCTGGCTGACGGTGCAGGTGCCGCGGCCCAGGAAGCGGGCGTCCTCGAAGTGCTCGGGGTTGTACTTGGGATCGAGCATCTTGACGAGGCCCTTGATGTCGGTCGACTCGTCGCAGCCGTTGTTGTTGAGAGCGCGGACGTCGGCGATGATGTCGGCCATCTTGTAGATGGCATTGTCGCCGCGGTCGGGAGCAGAGCCGTGGCAGGAGGTGCCGTGAACGTCGACGCGGATCTCCATGCGGCCGCGGTGACCGCGATAGATTCCGCCGTCGGTGGGCTCGGTGGAAATGACGAACTCGGGCTTAATGCCGTCCTTGTTGTAGATGTACTGCCAGCACATGCCGTCGCAGTCCTCTTCCTGGACGGTGCCGACGACCATGATCTTGTAGCCCTCGGGGATGAGGCCCATGTCCTTCATCATCTTGGCAGCGTAGGTAGCAGAAGCCATGCCACCCTCCTGGTCGGAGCCGCCGCGGCCGTAGATGATCTCGTCGGTCTCGTAGCCCTCATAGGGATCGGCGTCCCAGTTCTCGATGTTGCCGATGCCGACGGTGTCGATGTGAGAGTCGATGGCGATGATCTTGTCGCCCTCGCCCATAAAGCCCATAACGTTGCCCAGGCCGTCGACCTTGACCTCGTCATAGCCAAGGCTCTCCATCTCGGCCTTGATGCAGGCGACAACCTCACCCTCCTCGCAAGACTCAGAGGGATGGGAGATCATGGCGCGCAGGAAGCGAGTCATATCAGCACGGTGGGACTCAGCAGCAGCCTTGATAGCGTCGAAATCGAGTTCTTTAGCCATTGTTCATAACCTTTCAAACGAAGGAATCTACCTGTGAGGTGGCGGAGCGATACCTATTTACTCCGCCCCAACGATTAGCAAGTGGGATATTCGCCTTCCCAGACAATGCGGCGATACTGGTCGGGGTCCGTGTCACCTTCCGTGGAGAAGCAGAGCACAGAGCTCGTCTTGTCCAGGCCGATGAGCTCCTTGAGCTCGGCGTACTCGGGATCGAGCATGAGGGTCTCGACCAGGCCGGTGGTCACAGCGCCGGACTCGCCGGAGATGACGCGCGGGTCGCCCTTCTCGGGGGCGCCTAGGGTGCGCATGCCGCGAGCGGTGACCCAGTCGGGGCAGGACACGAAGGCGGTAGCGTGGTTGCGCAGGATATCCCAGCCCAGGATGTTGGGCTCGCCACAGCACAGGCCGGCCATGATGGAGGGCATGTCGCCGTCCACGATGCGCGGGTCGCCGTCGCCGGCGGCAGCGCCCTTGTACAGGCAGGCGGCCGGAGCGCACTCAACCACAACGAAAGTCGGCGGGTTATCGGGATACAGGTTGGTGAAGTAGCCCACCACGGCGCCGGCGAGCGAGCCTACGCCAGCCTGGACAAAGACGTGCGTCGGGCGGTTGATGGCCATCTCGCGCAGCTGCTCGGCAGCCTCGGAAGCCATGGTGCCGTAGCCCTCCATGATCCAAGACGGAATCTTCTCGTAGCCCTCCCAGGCGGTGTCCTGAACGATGACGCCGCGCTCGCAGGCATCGGCCTCGGCGGCGGCCATGCGCACGCACTCGTCGTAGTTGACCTCTTCGATGGTCACCGTGGCGCCCTCGGCGGCGATGTTATCGAAGCGGGGCTTGGTGGAACCTTTGGGCATGTGCACGACGGCCTTCTGGCCCAGCTTGTTGGCAGCCCATGCCACGCCACGGCCATGGTTGCCGTCGGTGGCGGTAAAGAAGGTGGCCTGGCCAAAGTCCTTGGCAAGCTGATCGGAGGTCAGGTAATCGAAGGTGCAGTCGGCAACGTCCTTGCCGGTCTCGTCGGCAATATAGTTGGCCATGGCAAACGAGCCGCCCAGGACCTTAAAGGCGTTGAGGCCAAAGCGATAGCTCTCGTCCTTAACGCACAGGTTGGACAGGCCCAGGCGCGCAGCCTGACCGTCCAGGCGAGCAAGCGGAGTAACGGTATATTGAGGGAACGACTGGTGGAAGGCACGGGCCTTCTTCACGTGGTCGAGGCTCATGATTCCCAAGTGCTTGTCATCGCTCTTGGGCATCGTGTTGCCCGCCCACTGGATCTTATCGGCCATACGGTGAACTCCTTAAGTCCTCTCTTGCCGGCCCCCGCATACGCGTTTCAGCCCATTCCCATTCATGCGACTGAACTTTTATGTGGATGCCAAACAAAAAGTTTGTTAGCACTGTTCTATCACACTTTTTGATTGGCAAACCTAACAAATTGTTTGTTGCCGTAATCGGTACTTTTTCGCCGCCGAACGGTCATGAATTGCCTTGTTGATGGATTTGTTTGCGAACAGATGTGGTTTATGGCAAAGTGTGCCCAAACTAATTTTTAGGAAGGCACCCATGACCCCCGCACAGATTGAGTTTTACAAGCGCCTCGCACACGGCCTGGCGCTCCAATTTGGCCCCAACTGCGAAGTCGTCGTCCACGATCTGGAGACCGAGGACGTGGACCACTCCATCGTAGTGATCGAAAACGGCCACGTCAGCGGGCGCAAACTGGGTGACGGCCCCAGCCATATTGTGTTTGAGTCCATGCACGAGGGCAGCACCGACGTACACGACCGCGAGCCGTACCTCACTAAAACCACCGATGGCAAGCTGCTCAAGTCCTCGACCATCTTTATCCGCAACGACGAAGGCAAGCCCGTCGGCATTTTGGGCATCAACTTTGACATTACGCTTATGAAGGCTTTTGAGCGCTCGCTCGACGCCTTTACCGGCACCGGCGGCACGGGCTATACCGAGCCCGAGCCCATTACCAAGAACATCGGCGACCTGCTCGAGGACCTGCTGCACGAGTGCGAGCAGTTTGTGGGCAAGCCCGCGGCACTCATGACCAAAGACGAGCGCATTCGTGCCATTGGCTACCTCGACCGTCGCGGTGCCTTCCTCATTTCCAAGTCGAGCGAGCGCGCCTGCGAGTTCTTTGGCATCTCCAAGTACAGTTTCTATAGCTACCTCAATGAGGCCAAGGCGGCGGCCGGCGACAAGTAGGCACTCGCCTGGATTGCCCCTCCCCTTTTGGGCGCGAGTTCTGGAAAGCACGAATCCAAGACCGAGCAGCTTGGGAAGTTCCATATAATCGATGTCATTAGTATTTCGAAAGGATGGAACAGAATGGCGTTGAGCAAGGCATCATGCACCGGTCGCGGATTGATTCCGGCAATTGGTGGACATGTGCACCGCATGTTCGATGAGGGTGAAGACGACCTGTTTTCGCTGAGCCTTGACGACGTGATGGATGATCGCCCGTGGACCGCCGACGAACTCATGGGCGGCGGGGCTCGCCCGTCAAGTCCCAATCCCGCACTTGCGCCTAAGCCCGCATCTGCGCCGACTCCTGCGCAGTCGCCTGCTTCGACGCCCACGCCTACGCCC
Organism: uncultured Collinsella sp.; assembly: GCA_958427975.1. Classification (GTDB taxonomy): domain Bacteria; phylum Actinomycetota; class Coriobacteriia; order Coriobacteriales; family Coriobacteriaceae; genus Collinsella. The sequence continues at coordinate 4,585 of CAUAEH010000032.1, forward strand.
GCACCCACTTCGGCGCCCACGCCCGCTTCCCGCCCCGCAAGCGACCCGTCCGAGACGGCGGCATTTCTCGCTGCAGCGACGCAGGGCAAATCGGCCGACAGCACCGTTATGTACAGCGCCCAGCAGTTGCCTGTTCCTGCAGCACGCAAGCCTCCGGTCGCAAGGCTCGATGAGCCCGTTGCCCATCAGGTTGCCTACGATTCCTGGGCTGCAACCGATCTGGATGAGACCTCTACCGGCATGCCGGCGCTCGACGTTCCAGTTAACCCGCTTTTTGCCGCCAACACGAGTGCCGCGGACTATGAGGGCGGTGCGGCATATTCCGATTATTCCGATGACTATGCTGGCAACGGTCGCATCGAGACCGAGGACTATGGCACCGCATCGAGCGATTATCTCAACGATCCGTACGCCGCCACGCCTGCACCGGAATATGACCCGGAGGCCGCCTCCGCGCCGGCGTATACCAAAAGCACGGGCGAAGAGCGCTTCGCCGATTATTACGCCGAGGAAAAGGCGCTGCGTTTCTCGGAATTTCCGCAGGCAGTCAAGGTTGCCTTTATCGCCATTATCATTGCCCTGCTCGGTGTCATTGCGTTTGAGGGATTCCAGCTGTTCCGCGGCCCCACCCAAGCGGAGTCGGAGACCCAGCAAAAAGAGGACGACAACCAGTACCTGGACATCAACACCCTCAAGGGCGACCCCAACGACGGGGACGACGAATAGCGAGGGCTGAAGGCGGCCGCAGGATCCCACATCCAGCACCGGCTTCTAAGTGCTGTTTTGTCATCCAGCTACACTTTTCCAAAGTTTTAAGGTGCCTATTTCGACACTTTTCCGTACTTTTACACGGCTGATTTCGACACTTTTCCGAATGAAAGCCGAATAATCACTTGGGAAACCAACGCCATTCACGCGTCATTTCGCAGGCGGCGCTTGATTTCTGTCCGTACACGTTGATAGACTCCATCTTGCCCGCAAGGAGCGGGCGCGTTTTATCCAGAGTCGGGGTAGAGAGTTGGCTCCACGATCCCGACGCCAACCGGCCAAGAGGCACGGTGGCCCTGCCAACATCGATGAAAGGAGTCCGTATGGACAATTTCTCCATGCGCAGCGAGCGCAACTTCCACAACCTAGCAGCCAAGCCAAAACGAATGCATCTTCTGGACAAGCCGAACGGCTATGCCTCGGTCATGGTCAAGAGCGGTCTCTCCCACCAGATGCGCTTTACGGTGCAGACGCTCGAGGAAGAATTCTGCGTTGCCGGCGACCCGCATGTGCTGCAGATTAAGTTGTTCGGAGACGACTTGCGTGAGCCGTCTAGCTGGAAGCTCTTTGCCGACGGCGCGTGCGTCGCAAGCGACTCGGGCGACTTTGCCCGCGAGTGCTTCTGCGAGGGCGCTGAGGTGTTTCTGGACCTGTGCCGCGACGCCGTCGAGGCCGCTGAGCTACGGCAGTGGAGCCAAAGGGAGTACGAGCTGTTGAGTGCGGCCCGCGGGATTGCGATGGTGTAGGCAGACAGACCAGACAGCTCGTCATACTGGTTGACGCTTCGATTCAAACAGCAGTGCGAAGTCGCGCTTACAGCCCTGCCATGCCAAACCGAATGGCGTTCTCAAAAGGCCTACCTCCCCTCCGCCTTCAGCCTCAGCAGCAGGTCGCCCAGCTCGGGGCACTTGCTGGAAAGGCGCGTCTGGGCTCGCTCGCCCATCCCCCACCGCTGGCGGACTTCCTGGGCGCGCGGGCTCACGCGGTAGTCCCCATCCATCACCTGCTTGAGCAGCTTGGCGGTCACGCGCGCATCGGCTAAGGCGCTGTGGGCGTGACCCGTCGACTCGTCGAACTCGATGCCAAACCACGTTGCCGCGTCACTCAAAGAGACGCACCCGTGGCTGCCCACGTCCATGATCGAAGTGTAAAACGCCTGCAGGTCGGCCCAGTCCGTAGGAAATGCGGTAAGGTCCATGTGCTTTGCCTGGCACTCGGTCATAAGCTGTCGATGATCCGCCCCGCTCCAGCAAACTATCTGGGCGGAGTAGCGACCGATCCAATCGCTGAGCCTTTTGATCACCACGTAGAGCGGATCGGCCATCGCGGTGTCCACAGCCGATATCCCCGTAAGCTCGCGGACGGGGAACGCAACGCCTTCGGTAAATTCCGTCTGCACAAACTGCGAGAACTCGCCCATAACGTTGCCGTGGTAATCGAGCTTGACGGCGCCGACCTCAATAATCTCGTTGCGCAGCCCACGGCGCTGGCGCTGCTTTGGCACCGGCGCAAACTCAAAGTCCAGCACGATCTGGCGCGCAAAGTTTGTCGTATCGATAGCCGAGATACCCGGCATCTTTTCAGCTGACACGGTTAGGGCCTTTCTCCGTCAACTGCCGCTTGTTACATAAGCGGCTACATTGCCGTAAGGATAGGCGCCCGTGCGGACACAAAAGCGGGGTGCAACGCCATGCGCCGGTCGCACGCCATGCAGACCGCCCCAAGAGAGTCGCCCGCTCTATTCAAATGCATGAAAAAGATTTAGGCCCGGTGACTTGAATCAGCGGTCATCCCGAGCCCATCAATATGCAGTGTACCTACAGAGGGCTGGTTAATCAAACGGGCTTTCGGTGACGAAGACCTGCGCGTCTATCCCCAATCGCCCAGCGTCGTCTTCTGCCGCCCTTACGAAAGGCTGCTATTCGAGGGAATCACGTCACTGTTATTATCGAACATATATTCGTATTTATAGCAGTACTTTGATAGAATTGCAGTTGTTGACGGCAGTTCCATGTGCCGGGCAGCGCCCTCCATGCGACGGGAGGTGATGCCCATGACCGATCTAACTGATTTCGTGAAGCTCCTGACCGCTTTGGTCTCGCTCCTCACGGCGCTTATCGGACTTTCCGAGGCACTTAAGCAGCGTACGAAGCAAAAGAAGAGGGGTCGACGCCGTTAAGGCATTGACCCCTTGAACTAAGTAACGGCGCTGCCCAGCTATCACCCTTGGGCTGCCGTCGACTTTATTCTACCCACGGTTGCCAGGTTTAACAAATGAATTTTCAGTAATGGAGCCTCGGAGCTCGCTCGCTCAACCACCTGGCCATCGGATTAGCCGGATTCTGGGACACGCCTTCCGTCCCAGGCCTCTACCGGAAAATGCGTCCCACCCTGAGGCTCGATTCCGGGACACGGTTTCCGTTTGAAGCCCCGATGGGAAAGCGTGTCCCGTTCCGAGAGCTCATTCCGGGATGCAGTTTCCGCTAGAGATGCCACCGGGAAAGCGTATCCCGTTTTGGAGCCGAATTCCGGGTCGTAGTTTCCGCCTGAGGGCCGATCCAGAAACGGCATCCCACTCTGAGGCCGAAATCTGGGACACGCTTTCCGCCGGCATTCCGCTGACAGCTAGCACGACAACAGAGGGACCCCGTTCCAGCCATTCGAGGACAGGCTTTACCCTCGAGCAGAGCTACCCCGCCCTCACATCTCGGCAAACGAGATCAGCTTGACGTCTCCCCTACTCTCCGCGGCATCCCGACATCCCTGCGTAAAGCCGCTTTTTGAGAAAAGCGCATAGCTTTTTCGTTGCCGTCTAAAGAGCTCGCTTCGGTGCACGAGCTTTTGCAGCACGTCTTCGCCCACCGGTTCATTGCGCCATTTGCACTCCGCAAACAGCGCAGTGCCCTCGCCATCGTCAACAATCAAGTCGATTTCTTCCTGCGTATGCGTGCGATTATCCGTCCCCCACCAGCGCCCGACGCTCGCCGGAACCACATCGAGCCGGCCCGCGCGCGCGAGTTCGTAAACATATTGCCTGCATATAAGCTCAAAGACCGTACCCATGTAATCCGATACGTACGGCTCAATACGCTTATACGCCATCTCGGCCATATCGTTTTGAATCAGCCCGATGTTCTGCGGAACAAACTTGTACCAGAACCTAAACATCTGGTCGCTCAGCAGATAAACGGCTCGCTTATTGCTCGTCTCGTTTAGGGGCAGCTCGCGCTCGACAATCCCAAGCGACGCCAGCTTATCCACATAGCCCTTTACGTTGCTCGCAGGGATTCCCGTAGAGCTCGCAATCTCCGAGATCTTCGAGCGCCCCTGAGCAATTGCTTGCACGATCGCATCATATTGCTCGGGATTGCGGCACTCTTGCAATAGCAGGTTACTCGGCTCCTCAAAGAGATAGCCCGTAGGAGTAAGAAAAAGACGTTTGATGTTGTCCTTGAGCGGTGCGACAGGATCGACTTTCTCGATATATGCAGGAATGCCGCCCGTCATGCCATAGCAAACCGCAGCGTCTTCGCGACTCATGCCCTGCCACAGACCGAGGGTCGTCGTAAAATCGAGCGGCATGATCTTAAACTGGGCCGTACGCCTACCGTATAGCGGACTCTCGTAGCCCAGCACCTGCTCTTCCATAAACGAAAGCGACGACCCGCACAGGATAAGCATGAGCTTGGTCTCTTTGTACAGGTGATCGATCTTGTCTTGCAGCAACGAGCTGATTTCGGGATTCGATTGGGCGAGATAGGGATACTCGTCAATCACGACAACCAAACGTTCCGTGCGAGCCATGGTGGCCAATGCATCGAACGCTTCGTCAAAACTACGAAACGACACGCCTGCAGCACCAACCGAGCCCGCAAGTATCGCCTGGCTAAAGCCGTGCAGGTTTGCCTCCGCATTGGTACGACGAGCTTGAAAGTAAATAGCCTTCTTGCCTTGGATGAACTCTGTGATAAGGCGCGTTTTACCCACACGACGGCGGCCGTAAATCACAGGCATTTCAAAGGAGCCCGTGCCATACAGTCGATTGAGCTCGGACATTTCCGCTGTTCTTCCGATAAACATAGGGCCATCCTTCCTTCACGTTATAGCTAGCCATATTATACCTTCCTATAATATAGCTAGCTATAACGTAACTCGACAAGCGGCGCACGAAAAGGGCGATACACCGCCGCACGTGGACCGTTCCGGAAAATGTATCCCGTTCTGGAGCCAAAAACTGGGCCGCAGTTTCCGCCAAGCATGCCATCCGGAAAGCGCGTCCCGTTCTGAGCGCTCATTCCGGGATGCAATTTCCGCTTGAAGCCCGATCCGAAAACGGCATCCCACTCTGAGGCCGAAATCTGGGACACAGTTTCCGCAGGTACAAGGCGACAGTCCGCCGCCCTTATCACATGCCTTCAAATATGCGATCCAGAAACACACAACAGCAGATAGAATGCTCTTTTTCAAAAAGTACACGTCCCGAAACTTACCAAGACTTCATATCCAGCTACCGTTCACGGTCGCCGATTACCGCCCACCGATTCAAACAAGAAATATGTCGCCAAAAGCAGGTCATCTACCTGCATGGTCAGATTTTGGTCAGCTTTTGGTCAGCTGAGCGGCAAGTTCCAGCTGATACGTTTTTGCTACCCAAAAGGAGGCGGTAGCTCATGACCCATTGCAATGACCAGCTCATCGACCAACTGCTCACTCAAGCCGAACAAGAAGGGCGCTGTCTGATTCCCCCGAGCACGGCGATCCGAAAAGCGCTCCTTCGGCGCACCGGCGGCACGGTTGTCTCGCCCATGCCGGGGTTGTTTGCGCGAAAAACGCGCTGGGATGAACTCAACCGAGCGCAACGCCATTGCGAAATCCTCCGCGCCCTTGCGATCATCCATCCCGATTGGACGTTCTGCTCGTTTTCGGCAGCTTGCCTGCTGGGGCTCGAGGTCTCGTGGCGACACCTGAACGTCGTGCATGTTTGCAGCTCGACAAAGCCGTCGGCTCGTCCGGGCGCACATATTCAGCGACACCTGATTGAGCCGGCCGGAGCAATACGCAGAGCCGGCATATCGGTAACGCCGCCCATCCAAACGGCCACAGATTGCCTGCTGCAAACTGGTTTTGCCGACGGCATGCCCATTGCCGATTCGGCGATCTCAAAGCTCGGCCTTGCGCCGGAACAGCTGATGGAGGCCGTTGAGCAACGAGCGACTGCCCGCAATGGTCGCACGATTCGCACCGCCCTCACGACACTTCGATATGCCGACGCCCGCGCCGAGAGCGGCGGGGAATCGGTCACCCGAGCCGTCATGATCGAGACGGGCTCTGCGCCCGACTGGCTTCAATACGAGCTGACGGACCCCTTCGATTCGGCCAAGCCCATACGAACGGACTTTGCCTGGGAGCGCCAGGCGCGGGAACTCACGCTGGGCGAGCTCGACGGGCTCATCAAATATACCGCCCAGACCATGCTGGCCGGACGCACCACCGCCGAGGCGCTCGTTGCCGAACGACAGCGCGAGGCGCACCTATCGCTCTACGGCCACCCTCTGCTGCGCTTTACCATGAACGAGGTCCGCTCGGCAGGAATGCTCGCCAAAAAGCTGCAGACGGCAGGCATCCGGCAGACCGCTCTACCGACATGGCTCAACGAGGTGGACCTGTAGGAGCTGCTAAGTTTATGCCCGCCTGCCCGCCAAACTGGGACACACTTTCCGGTTGGCAGCACCCGCGGAAACCGTGTCCCAGATTGAGCGCCCAAAACGGGATGCGCTTTCCAGATGGCATGCCCAGCGGAAACCGTGTCCCGGAATCAAAGCCTAGAACGGGACAGACTTTCCGGTTGAAGCGCCCAGCGGAAACTGCATCCCGGAATAGATGCTCAAACTGGGACGCAATTTCCGCTGAGGTTCCATCCGGAAACTGTGTCCCACTCCGAGCGTCAATTCTGGGATGAACTTTCCGCCAGAGGGTTCAGCCGGAAACGGCATCCCACTCTGAAGCGAAATTCTGGGACGCAGTTTCCGGTTGAGGGCTGTTCCGGAAAGTGCGTCCCATTCCAGGCGCGGATTCCGGGATGCACTTTCCGTTTGAAGCTCCAACCGGAAAGTGCATCCCACTCTGGAGCCAAATTCCGGGACACGCTTTCCGCTAGAGGCTCAAAAGGAAAGCGCATCCCATTCTGAGCGCCGAATCCGGGACACAGTTTCCGCATGCGGAGGCGCTCCAAACAAAAGCCCCGACTCGCGATGGAGCCGGGGCCAAAGGCGCAGCGTATGTAGTTGATGTTGAGCGCAAACAGCCCATCAGCAATGGCTGTCCGCACCCTACCCTACCCGCGGCGACGGGCGCGGCTGTAGGGCGTATCCACCATGGGCAGATCGGGACGCAGCTTGCCGTCAAATGCGCGATAGGCGTTCTGTACGGCGGGCGCCGTGGGGATCGTTGCGATCTCGCCGATGCCCTTGCCGCCGTATGCCACGGGCAGCAGCTCGTCCTTCTCCACGTAGATGGCGTGGATATCCGGAATCTCGGGCGCACGGAACAGCCCGAGCGTACCGTACCTTGCCTGGGGTACGCAGTCCTTGAGCGGCCAGTCCTCGGTAAGCGCATAGCCCATACCCATGAGCACGCCGCCTTCGATCTGACCCTGGATGGAGATGGGGTTGACCACCTTGCCGGAATCGTGCGCAGCATAGATCTCGCTCACGCGGCCGTCATCGTCCAAAATGACCACATGCGTGGCAAAACCGTAGCAGATGTGGCTCTTGGGGTTGGGAACGTCGGCGCCCAGTTTGTCGGTCGGCTCCAGGTACACGTAGCCAAACTCGCATCCCTCGAGCGCCTTAATGGCGGTCGCGGGATCCTGAGGATGCATACCCTGGCCGGCGACGAGCTCCTGCGTGCGCAGCTGGTAGGCGCGACCGTCATCGTACTCGATCTTGACGCCGTCGCCATGCGCGCTCACGGGAGCATCGGGCGCGGGCTTGCCGGCCTCGATGCCAACCATGGCATCGCGCAGCAGGAAGGCGGCGCCGCGCACGGCCTCGCCGGTCACGACCGTCTGACGCGAACCAGACGTGGTGCCGGAGTCGGGAGCATTCTCGGTGGAGCACTCGCCGTTGGCGATGCAGCGAAGCGGCAGACCGCATGCCTCGGCAACGTCCTGCAAAAAGACGGTGTTGCAGCCCTGGCCGATGTCGGACGTGGCGGCATAGACCACGGCCACGCCGTTCTCGACGCGAATCTTGCAGCGACCGGCATCGGGCAGGCCAACGCCCACGCCAGCGTTCTTCATGGCGCAGGCAATGCCGGCGTGTCCGGGATGCGCATAGTAGGCATCCTTGACCTCGAGCAGTGTCTCCTTAAGCGCCGTAGAGCAGTCGGCAATCTGGCCATTGGGCAAAACCTCGCCCGGCTCGATGGCGTTACGGTAGCGAATCTCCCACGGATCTAGGCCGACCTTCTCTGCCAGCAAGTCGATCAGGCTCTCGAGCGCAAACTCGGACTGGCAAACGCCAAAGCCGCGATACGCACCGGCGGGCGGATTGTTGGTGTAGTAGCCAAAACCGCGAATGTCGGTGTTCTGGTACTTGTAGGGGCCGACGGCGTGCGTGCAGGCGCGCTCGAGCACCGGGCCGCACAGCGACGCGTAGGCGCCGGTGTCAAAGTTGATCTCGCAGTCCAGACCGGTAAAGTTGCCCTCGGCGTCGCAGCCCAGCGTAAAGGTACCGTCCATGGCATGACGCTTGGGATGAAAAGCAAGCGACTCGGCACGCGTGAGCTTGCACTTCACAGGACGCTGGAACTTATAGGCAGCAAGCGCGGCCAGGTGCTGGATCGAAACGTCCTCCTTACCGCCAAAGCCGCCGCCCACGAGCATGGTCTCGACGACCACGCGCTCGGGCTCGTTGTCCCAGCCAAACATGTGGGCACACTCTTTGCGCGTGTCGTAGGCACCCTGGTCGGTCGACTGCACCTTGACGCCGTTCTTGTACGGGAAGGCAACGGCGCACTCGGGCTCCAAGAAGGCATGCTCGGTAAAGGGCGTGGTAAAGCGCTGCGTCACGGTAAACGCGCTCTCTGCCAGCGCCTTGGCGGCGTCGCCGCGCGTCACGTGACGGCTCTGACACACGTTGTCCTTGAGCTCCACCGTGTTGCCGAAGGCAAAGAAGCTGTCATGCAGGCGCGGGGCATCGGCGGCCCTGGCCTCGACAATGTTGCGCACGGGCTCCAGCGGCTCGTAATCGATCTTTACGAGCTTCTTGGCCTTCTCGAGCGTCGCCTCGTCCTCGGCGACCACCAGCACGATGGCATCGCCCACGCAGCGGGTGATATCGCCCTGAGCGATCATGACGTCCCAGTCCTGGATAAGGTGGCCGACCTGGTTGACCGGCACGTCCTCGGCGCGCAGGATGCCCACCACACCGGGCAGGGCCTCGGCCTTGGAGGTGTCGATGGAGAGCACGCGGGCGCGCGGATACTTGGAGCGCACGGCGCTGGCATAGGTCAGGCCCGGCTGATCGAGCTCGTCGATGTCGTCGGGATACTTGCCCTCGCCGAGCACCTTCTTGCGCACGTCAATACGGAAGGCGCGCTTGCCCACGCCGTAGTCATCGCCGCGCTCCAGGTCCTCGTCGATCTGCTTTTCGCCGCGGAGCACCGCAGCGGCCAGCGAGATGCCCTCGATAATCTTTTTGTAGCCGGTGCAGCGGCAGACGTTACCGCGAATGGCGTACTTGATCTGCTCCTCGGTGGGCTCGGGGTCCTCGGCGATGAGCGCCGCACCCGCCATGACCATGCCGGGAATGCAAAAACCGCACTGCACGGCGCCCACGGCGCCAAAGGCGTACACAAAGGCCTCGCGCACGTCCTCGGGCAGGCCCTCGACGGTCACGATGTTGCGGCCGGCGGTAAGAGCGGTGGTCAGCACGCACGCCTTGACGGCCGCACCGTCCACATGGATGGTGCAGGTGCCGCAGGCGCCCTCGGAGCAGCCGTCCTTGGCGGAGTGAATGTGCAGGTCGTCGCGCAGATAGCGCAGCAGTGGCTTGTTCTGAGTCGTCGTGCACTCGACGCCGTTAACGGTAAAAGTGAATTCCTGTGCCATGGTGATTCCCTTCTACACGCCGGCGGCGATGCCGGTGCGGTCGTGGATGGCGCCATGCGGGCAGACGACGGCGCACATGCCGCACGACAGGCAGTCCACGCCGTCGATATGGGCGCAGTTGTCCTCGATGCGGATAGCGCCGGCAGGGCACTTTTTGGCGCACATACCGCAACCGATGCAGCTCGTGTCGCAGACCTTGCGCGCAATGGCACCCTTATCGGTGTTGTTGCAGCGCACCAGAATGTTCTGGTAGCCGGGGACGAAGGCAATCACGCGCTGCGGGCACGCCATGCCGCACAGGCCACAGCCCGTGCACTTGGAGCGGTCCACGCGGGCGATGCCATCGACCAGCGCAATGGCGCCGTGGGGGCAGGCCGTGACGCAGGCGCCACAGCCAATGCAGCCTTCGCTGCAGCGGGCGTCGCCGCCCGCGGAAGCACAGCCGCTTCCGCAGGCAACGTAGGCCACATTATGTTGAATGGATTTGGCCATAAGAGACTCGCCTATTTCTTAAGAAGGTACGAATAGTTGTCGCGCACAGCCCTGATGGTCAGGCGGACGGCCTCGGGAAGACCGGTGTTGACGGCATCGACCGAGACGGTGCGGACCGTGCCGGCGACGCGAACCTTAAAGTGGTCTTCGTCCACGGCCAGGAAGCCCTCGTTCTCGGAGTTCTCCATGTCCTCCTCGCTCCAGAACAGGGTGAGCTTGTCCTTGTAGGGACGACCCTCCTGGTAAGGGCAGAACACGGCGCAGTTGCCGCACTCGTTGCACATGCCGTCGACATGGACGACCTGATGCTTGGCCAGGCCCGGCACCTTAATTGCCACGTTGGCGCGGTTGGGGCACACGTCGCAGCAGACCTCGCACACCGAGCCGCAGCCCAGGCAGCGGGTCTTGGTGCAGTTGCGCTTGTCGCGGCACAGCGACCCCTTGCGCTCGTAGCAGGTGTCCTCGCGGCCGGCCTGCTCGTTGCAGTCGGCGTACTTGTTAAAGTCCACACCGGCGATGGCACGGGCGACCTCGGCAGCATCGGCGATAGCCTCGACCACGGTGGCAGGACCGCGACGGCAGTCGCCGGCAGCCCAAACGCCCTCGACGCCGGTGGAGGTGGCGGCAAGACGGCCGCGACGGTCGTGCTCGACGCCCGCGGCATCGTACAGGCTGGCATCGATGCCCTCGCCCACGGCGCAGATCACCGTGGTGGCGGAAAGCTCGACGGTCTCGCCCGTGGCGACGGGGCTGCGACGGCCGCTTGCATCCGGCTCGCCGAGCTCCATGACGTCGCAGGTCAGCACGGAGCCGTTGAGTGCCTTGGGCGCCAGCAGCTCGCAGAGCTCAACGCCGTCGGCAAGAGCAAGATCGAGCTCTTCCTCGTCGGCGGGCATCTGCTTCTTGGTGCGGCGATACACCAGGCGTACGTTCTTCACACCAGCCAGACGCTTGGCCACGCGGGCCGCGTCCATGGCGGTGTTGCCGGCGCCAATGACCACGACGTCCTCGCCCAGCTCGAGTTTCTCGCCCTTCTTGGCGGCCTCGAGGAACTCCAGTACATCGAGCTCGGCACCCTCGCCCAGGCCCGCAGAGCCGGGCATCCAGGCACCGGTGGCCACGACCACGTCGGTAAAGCCCTGGTCCTTGAGCTCGTCAATGGAATCAACGCGAGCGTTGAGCTGCACCTTGGCGCCAAAGGCTAGGCAGAGCTCGGCATCGTGGGAGATATCGTCGCTCGCAATGCGGAACTCGGGAATCACGTGACGGACCACGCCGCCGAGCGAGTCGCGGGCTTCAAAGATGGTGACGGGCACGCCGGCGCGCGTCAGGAAGAATGCCGTCGCCAGGCCGGCCGGGCCGCCGCCGATAACGGCAACGTTGCGCTCGCCGTCGTTGGCGATAGCCTGGGCACGCAGCTTGGGTAGCACGGCGGTCATGGCCTCGCGGGCGGCCTTGAGCTTGCTGGCGCGAATCTGGGCGCCCTCGGGCTCGTAGAACGCACGCTCGCAGGCACGACCGCAAGGATGCGGGCAGATGGTGCCGGTGATGAACGGCAGGGCGTTGCGCTCGATGATGATGTTGAGTGCGTCCTCGTAGCGGCCCTCGTCAACAGCCGCCAGATAGGCGGGAATATCCTGCTGGATGGGGCAGCTCGTGCGGCACGGCGTGGTAAAGCAGTCGGAAAGCGGGCTCTTGCCGGCGACCTTGCGGTCGGGCAGCGGACGCAGCGGCTTCTTGTAGAGCGGGTTGGTGAGCGAATCGGCCTGGATCGCGGTCACGGCCTCGAGCGAAATGCCCTCAAACGGCTTGCCGTCCAGATCGGTAAACTCACCAGCCATCTGGCTAAAGCGCTCGTAGCCACCGGGCTTGAGCACGTCGGTCGCCAGGGTAACGGGCCAAATGCCGGCATCGTACAGGGCGCGGATATTGTAGACCGTGGCACCGCCAGAGTAGCTAATGCGTAGTTTGCCATCGAACTGCTCGGTAATGCGGCGGGCAGCCTCGATGGTCAGCGAGAACAGCGAACGGCCCGACATGTACATCTCGGTGGAGGGCAGCTCGTTTCTCGTCACGTCGACGGGGAACGTGTTGGTCAGCTTGACGCCAAACTCCAGGCCGCGCTCGGCGCACAGGGCAATCAGGCGCTCGAACATAGGCACGGCGTCGGCCCATTGCAGGTCCTCGCGGAAGTGCGTGTCATCGAAAACGATGTAGTCAAAGCCCAGCTCGTTGAGGCGCTGGCGGGCAAACTCATAGCCCAGCAGTGTGGGGTTGCACTTGATGTAGGTGTTGAGGCCCTTCTCGGTGATCAGATAGGTCGCGATGCGTTCGATCTCGGCCGGCGGGCAGCCGTGCAGGGTAGACTCGGTGATGGAGTTGGAGACGCGTGCCGGGATGGACTCGACGAACGCGGCGTCGACATGCTCAAACTTGTCCAGGTTGGCGAGCGCCCATGCGCGGCACTCGTTCCAAACCTCGGAGCCGCTGGCGTCCTTCATGCCCTCGATGTAGGCGTCGACCTTGGGGCTCTTGATGCCCTCCAGGTCATAACCCACCGACATGTTAAAGACAAAACCGTCCGGGCTGCCCAGGCCGTACTCGCGAGCGATCAGGTGGCAGGCAAACCATGCCTTCACGTACTCGGCAAAGGCCTGCGGAACCTCGAGCTCGGTCGACCACTCGCAGTTGTAGCACTCGTCCTGCGCCACGATGCAGGGCTTGTTCACACACTTGGAGAGCTCCTCGCCGTCCATAACCTGGACGGTCTTGAGCTCAAAGAAGCGGGAACCGGCCACGTAGGATGCCACGATGTTCTGGGCAAGCTGCGTATTGGGGCCGGCGGCCGGGCCAAACGGAGTCTCGATGCGCTCGTCAAAAATGGGAAGCGCGCCCTCCTGATTGGTCGTGACCATCTTACGCACGCCAAAGATGGCGTCCTGAGTCTTGTGCTCCTCGATGATCCAGTTCATCAGCTGCGAAAACGGGATCGGCCTCATGATGTCGCTCATAGTGAGCTCCTCTCTGTAACGCCCGGCGAGACCGCGCGGCGGGCGCAAATACGGTGTAGCGCTAGCACAGCGCCGGCGACCCCGCGGAGGTCGCCTATACGCGCGTCGAACGCGGCGAAACATCCGGCGCGCGTGAATCTACTTGTAATTAGTAGGTGCGATCGTTGAGCGTGCTCCAGAGCTTCTTGGACTCGGCCATGGTCCACGCGTTGATCTTGTCCTCATCAATGCCAACGAACTCGCGATCCTTGTACAGGACGCGGCCGTTGATGATGGTGGTGCGGCAGTTTTTGCCCATCATGCCAAAGAGCATGTGGCCGTCGATGTTCTCCTCGCTCAGCGGCGTAAAGGGCTTGTAGTCCATAACGATGACGTCGGCGGCGGCGCCGGCCTCGAGCACACCGAGCTTGCGATCGAAATACTTGCTCGCCATCTTGGCGTTGTTCTCGAACAGCATCGTCATGGCCTCGCACCAGCCCACGTTGGGCATAGCGGCGTTGTGGCGCTGAATGATCAGGAAGACCTTGAGGCTCTCGAGCATATCGTGGGTGTAGGCGTCGGTGCCCATGCACACGGGGATGCCGCGGCGGAAGAACTCGAGCACGGGGGCGCAGCCCACGGCGTTGCCCATATTGGATTCGGGGTTGTTGACGAGCCAGGTGCCGGACTCCTTGACGATATCCATCTCGGCAGGCGTCACGTGGATGCAGTGGCCGAGCATGGTGTCGGGACCCAGCAGGTTGTGCTGCAGCAGGCGCTCGACGGGGCTGATGCCGCCGCGGTTGAGGCGGGAGTCCCACACGTCATTCATGCCCTCGCACACATGGATGTGGAAGCCGGTCAGGCCGTTGTTGGCCTCGGCCATCTTGTCCATGGTCTCGTCCGACAGCGTAAAGGTGGCGTGACCGCCAAACATTGCGGCGATCATGTGGTTGTCGTTATCGCGACGCTCCTTGGCGGCCCACTGGGCAAACTCGGCGTTCTCGGCAATAGCCTGATTGCACTTTTCCTGGCCACGGCGGTCGGAAACCTCGTAGCACAGGCACGAACGCATGCCCAGCTCCTGAGCGGCGTCCTTAATGGTAAAGAGACTGCCCGGAATCTCGCAGAAGCTCGCGTGGTGATCGAAGATCGTGGTGACGCCGTCGCGGATGGAATCCAAAATCGTGGCATAGGCGCTTGCCTTGGTGCCGTCGAGCGTCAGGTTGTCGTCGATCTTCCACCACTGCTGCTCAAGATTCTCCAGGAAGTTGGTGGGGTTGCAGCCCTTAATGGCAAGGCCGCGGGCCAGACCCGAGTAGATGTGGGTGTGGCAGTTGATGAGTCCGGGCATGATGAGGTTGCCCTGGGCGTCGACGTACTCGGCATCCGGGTACTTGGCCTTGAGCTCGCGCTCGGGGCCCACTTCGACGATCGTATCTCCGTCAATAACGACTGCACCGTTTGGAATAAACGGGGTCTGAGCGTTGCGGGTAAAGACGGAACCGTTAGCGACCAGAAGCATAAATGCTCCCTTCAACATCAGGGGCGGGGTTTGACACCTCTGACATGGCGGAAGTGCGAAGCGCCGGCCTACACCGGAAACGGGCCCTCTCCCGTCAACGCTTCACCAAAGGGACAAGCCCTTTGAAGTGCGGCTTGGCGCCGCATGGCGCCGGCGGACGAGGCGATGCGTCCGCCGGCGAATAGCACCGGATTGGTTACTTCTTGCTCTCGGGCAAGACCAAATCCACAGCGGCATCCTTGGCGGCGTCGATGTGCTGAGCCACGACCGGCGTCTGCGGGAGGATCAGGTTGAGCACGATGGCCATGATGGCAGTGGGGGTCACGGCGTTGGAGCCGATGACGGTGGACACCCAGGTGGGCATACCCTCGCCGGCAAGGCAACCGCTGGCCATCCAAATACCCAGGCCAAAGACGACCGAGGTGCCGACGATGGTGGTGGTGCGCTGCGTGAGGCCCTCGCGGGTGAACATGCGCACACCGTTCATGGTGATGGTGCCAAAGACGCCGACGGTCGCGCCGCCGATGACGGGCTGCGGGATGGCGGAAAGGACGGCAGAGAGCTGCGGGAACAGGCCGGCGATGGCAAAGACGGCCGCGATGATCACAAAGACCCACTTGTTGACGACCTTGTTGGAGCAGATGATGCCCACGTTCTGGCCAAGGGCGCTGGTGGGAAGACCGCCCAGCAGGCCGCCGACCATAGAGGTGAGGCCCTGGGACACAATAGCGCCGGAGAGCTCGCGCTCGGTGGGCATACGGTCGATGGAGCCCAGGCAGGCGGCGGAAACGTCACCGATAACCTGGATGGCAACCATGGGGAACACGACGGCGAGGGTAATGCAGACCTCGGGATCAAACTCGAGCGCGTAGGGCATGAGCTTGGGAAGGGCGAAGACCTGGGCGGTGGCGACGCTGGAGAAGTCGATCATGCCAAAGGGGATGGAGACGATCATGCCAACGATCATGCCAAAGAACACAGATCCCAGCTTGAGCGTGCCCTTGCCAAAGTTGGCGAGCGCAAAGACCACGGCGAAGGTGATAAGAGCAACGCACCAGGCCTGCGGGGTGCCCCACAGCGGCGTACCCATACCGCCGGCCATGTACTTGACGGCCGTGGGATAGAGAGAGACGCCAATGGAGAAGATGACCGTACCGGTCACGACAGGCGGGAACAGCCACTTGATCTTGCTGTAGGCCAGACCAAAGAGGACCGCGACGGCACCGCCGACAATCTCGCCGCCCAGCAGCGCGCCAAAGCTAAAGCCCGAGGCGCCCATGGCCTGAAGGGCCGGCAGGAACGCGAACGAAACGCCCATGACGATGGGCAGGCCGCCGCCGATACGACGGAAGGGAGCGAAGGCCTGAAGGGCCGTGTCGATTGCCGAAAGAATGAGCGCAACCTGAATGATGTCGGTGCTCTGCTGGCTATTAAAGCCGTAGACGCCGGCCATGATGACCGCCGGTGTAATGATGCCGGCAAACGATGCCAGTACGTGCTGAAGGGCACACGGGATCATTTCCTTAACGGGCGGCATGCCTTCGCGAGTGAACAGGGCTTCAGTGCCGTTCGTAACCGTCTCCTGGGTCATTTGACCACCAATCCTCTAAGTAGTTGTTTTCGCATCTAACGCTCTATTGTGACGCAGTGCGGGGTTGAGGTTGTGCCTTCGTTGCTTATCGTATTAAAGATGATTCTCATTCTCAATAATAATTTTTTGTTATCAGACTATTCTTCAGCTGAGATAACGCATTTCCGCAGGTCAGGAAAGTGTCTGGTTAAAATAACATCTAACTTTTCTTTTGGTTAACCGTTTACCGCCAAATTCCTACCGTTCGTCTGTATTACGCGATGTACCTGCGGATATACGAGATGATGAGCAGCGTGTTACCATGATAAAAAATTGTTATGAACACTTCGATAGAACCCAAAGGAGTTGCCCGTGAACGAGACCGTACGTCGCTTTTTGCCGATGGTCGATTTCCTGGAGCAGATACTCGGCAAAAACAGCGAAATCGTGCTGCACGATTTCTCAGATCCCGACCACGCCATCGTCGATATTCGCAACGGCATCGTGAGCGGCCGCAAGGTCGGCGGTCCCGCCACCGACCTGGCACTCAAGATCATGCACGACGCCAAGTATCGCGACCTGCCGTTTATTACGGGCTACGAGGGGCGCGGTGCCGGTGGCAAGACGTTGGAGTCGGCGACGTACTTTATCCGCGAGAATGATGAGATTGTCGGTATGCTCTGCGTCAACACCGACCTCTCGACCGTGCGCTCCATCAACGCCATGGCGCAGCAGCTCATGGCGTGCTTCGACGCTGTGCCTAGGCAGGCAGAGCCCGCGTCTATCGAGGTCGAAAGCCTTTCGGAGTCTACACAGGAGCTCATCGACCGCAGCATTGCCGAGCTGCTGAGCGCGCGCGGGCTGGATGTAGCATCGCTTGGTCAAAGCGACCGCGTGGACGTCATTCGCCACCTCAACGGCAACGGGGTGTTCATGCTCAAGGGTGCCGTGGCCTGCGCCGCCACCGCGCTGGGCATCTCGGAGCCCAGCGTCTACCGCTACCTGCAAAAAGTTCGCAAGGAGGGCTAACGAGCAAAATGGAGCGCGGCTCCACAAGCGATCCGTCACTTGATAAAAGACCCTGCAGCTCGCACTGAACTGCCTCCCATTTCTTGGACATGAGAAATGGGAGGCTTTCTTTATGCGC
>CAUAEH010000033.1 GCA_958427975.1 uncultured Collinsella sp.
GCGGCGCCGAGTCGTTTACCGGCAATTCGCTTATGGTCTGCGCACTCAAGAGCAAAAAGATCACCCTGGTTCAGATGCTTAAGGCCTGGGTCGTCGTGTGGGTCGGCAATTTTGTCGGTGCCCTGTTCATCGTCTTTTTGGTGTACATGGCCGGCATCTATAAGCTCAACGGCGAGGCGGTCGCCAACTCCATGGTGAGCGTCGCCGCCGGCAAGGTGACGATCGACTGGGTGATGATCTTCTTCCGCGGCATCCTGTGCAACATCTTTGTGTGCCTGGCCGTGTGGATCGGTACCGCCGGTAAGACCGTGGTCGATAAGGTTGTGGGCATTCTGCTGCCCATCGCCGCCTTTGTGGCCTGCGGTTTTGAGCACTGCGTCGCCAACATGTACTTTTTGCCTATGGGTGCCGTGATGCACGCGTGCGGCTATGGTGCCGACGTCGCCGGCGCCGATGCGCTCAACGCTGCGGGCATTGCGTTTAACTTGTCCGCCGCCACGCTGGGCAACATCGTGGGCGGCGCGGTTCTGATCGCGCTCGGCTACTGGTTTGTCTACGCCAAGAAGTCCGAGGCGTAAAGTACCGCCTGTTTGACGTTGGCCTCCCGCGGGGCGTTGCCGTGCGGGAGGCTTTTTGGGTCTGGGGCTCGTTGCCGGGCTTTTGGCCTGTTGTGTTTGGCTGATGAAAGGGGTAATCGAGATGGCATCTGCTGTGAAGCGTGACGGTCGCGCCGTGGTGACCACATGCGGGGGATGCTATGCCGATTGCGCCTTTGCGGCCCATGTTGAGGATGGGCGTGTGGTGGCTGAGCTGCCGGTTGCGGGGCATCCGTGCGCGGCGCGTGCCCTGTGCGCCCGCGGACGGCATCGCCTGGCAATGCCGTTTGACGAGCGCGACCGGATTTTGCATCCCATGCGCCGCCGAGCTGATGGCTCGGGGTTTGATGCGATTACCTGGGACGAGGCGTTTGCTCAGATTGCCGAGCGCCTTTTGGGGATTGTTGACGGGCATGGTCCGCGCGCGCTGGGCATGACGCTCGGCGTTCCCTCGTTCGACCGCTACTGGGCGTATCGCTTTATGCATGCGCTGGGCTCGCCCAACGTGTACGGTGCCGATGGCGCCTGCGAGGTAAGCCGACTTACCGGTTGGGAGCACAGCCTGGGCTATAGTCCCGCCTCCGATCTGGCGCATACCGATTGCATCATGTACCTGGGGCGTTCCATCGTCGATTCGTCGACGATGGGGGCCGTCGATGCGCTCAACGATGCCCGTCGCCGTGGGGCGAAGATTATCGTGGTCGACCCCCGGCGCAGCGGCTCGGCTGCTATTGCCGATCGCTGGCTGCGCGTGCGCCCGGGCTGTGACCTGGCCTTGCTGCTGGGCATCGCCCACGTGCTGATTGCCGAGGACTTGTACGACCACGAGTTCGTTGCCCGCTATACCACGGGTTTTGACGAGCTGGCGCAGGCGGCCCGTGCTTGGACGCCCGAGTGGGCCGAGTCGATGTGCGACGTGCCGGCCGCAGAGATTGTCGCCACGGCGCGCGATCTAGCTGCCGCCGCGCCTGCCGCTGTGGTGGATGCGGGCTTTCATGGCGGCATCGGTATCGCGTATGCCAATAGCACCCAGACCGCGCGCGCTATTTGCTTGGTCGATGTGCTGCTGGGCTGCATCGGGCATGAGGGCGGTGCGCTCAATCCGCCCACGCCGCTTGTATTGGGCGACCTTGATCCCATGCGCTTTGCGACGCCGCCGGTGCCGCGCGAGCCCAAGTTGGGGTCCGAGCGCTATCCACTGGTCGATCCGGTGCGCGGCCTGTGCACGACCATCGGTCAGTCGATTCTGGCCGGCGATTTGCGTGGACTCATCGTCTATGCCAGTAACCCCGGTGCGGGCTATGGCAATGCGCAGGCTTGGTTGGGCATCTTGCAGCAGCTCGACTTGCTCGTGACGATTGATATTCGCTGGTCTGAGACAGCGCGCGCTTCTGACTTCGTGCTGCCCGATGTGACGTATCTTGAGGCCGACCGCGGCGTGGGCACGGTCGTGGGCGCCAACGATGCGCGCGTGTTCTACCGCAACGCCGTGCTGCCCGTGCAGCATGACGACACACGTCCCGGTCGGGAGATTTTTGCCGGTCTGGCGCAGGCGTGTGGCGTGGGCGAGTACTTCCAGTTTACGTCTGACGATCTGGCGGCTGCCCAGGTGGCGCCGTTTGGAATTGACCTCGCTGCGCTTAAGGAGCGCGGTTGGGCCGATACGGGCGTGCCGCTGCCGTCGCGCACGGGTGAGCCGGCGATTCCCCTGGATGGCGGCAAAATTGCGCTGGCAAGCGACGTATGGGAACGAGCCGGCCTGGGTTGTGTACCCAACTGGATCGCTCCCATGGTGGAGCCTGGCCCGGGGATGTTTCGCCTCATTAGCGGCAACCGTCCCTTTGAGTCGCATACCTCGCGCAGGCTCGCGGCCCAAGGTGCCGCCGAGGCTGGGTCGGACCTGGATGCCGTGCAGATGAATGCCGATGCTGCTGCGCACATGGGCATCGCCGACGGCGAGATCGTCGAACTCGTGAGCGACATGGGCCGCGACCGCGTGCGCGTGGAGACGACGCCGTATCTGCATCCGGCGTGCATCTTCACCTCGGCCGCCCCCGGCGGACGTTCGTTTGGCGCCGATGCCGGCGGCGCTCAGGCCTTGGGCGTCGGCCCACTCGACCATACACCGTTGCGTTGGGACCCATTGACGGGCGCCGCGCTCACCCAGGAAAACGCCGTTCGCGTGGAAAATATTGTCGCGCGCGGGGATAATGACGAGTAATTGACTCAGCTGATGTATTCGACTGATCCACGTTTCTTTTGAAAGGCTGCACATGAGCGATAGCCAGAACATGTCCGATGAGGTGCGCGCCCGCCTGCGCGCCATTCCTTCCGTCAACGAGCTGCTTGCCGAGTGGCCGGTGGTGAAGGCGGCGGGGGAGACCTGCGGCGCGGTGGTCCATGCTGCCGTGACGGCTGAGCTCGACGAGGAGCGCGCCGCCATTCGCGCCGGTGCCGCCCCGCGCTCTAAGCGCGACCTGGCCTCGGCGATCGAGTGGCGTGCGCATCGATCCGCGCTGCCGAGCCTGCGTCCTGCCGTCAACGCCACGGGCGTGGTCATCCATACCAACTTGGGCCGCGCCCCGCTCGCGGAGTCGGCGGCAAAGGCCGTGGCCGAGGTCGCGCGCGGGTACAGCACGCTCGAGTACAGTGTGGACACTTGTTCGCGCGGGTCGCGCAAGGAGCACGCCGCGCAGCTGATCCGCTCACTCACCGGTGCCGAGGACGCGCTCGTGGTCAACAACAACGCCGCCGCTGTGCTGCTGGTGCTGGCGACTCACGCCGCGGGCAAGGAAGTCATCGTCAGTCGCGGCGAGCTTGTCGAGATCGGCGGCAGCTTCCGTATCCCCGATGTTATGGAGGCCTCGGGTGCCAAGCTCGTTGAGGTCGGGGCCACCAACCGCACGCATTTGAGCGACTACGAGCGCGCCATCACGCCCGATACGGCGATGATCCTCAAGGTCCATCCTTCCAACTATCGCATCGAGGGTTTCCACGAGGAGGTGGGTTCTCGGGAGCTTGCGGCGCTTGCTCACAAGCATGGCCTGCTGTTCTACGAGGACCAGGGCTCAGGCGCGCTGTTGCCCGACGACATCCTGGTGCGCGGAGGCGAAGAAACCACGCCGGCTTCGGTCGCGGCGGGGCTCGATCTGGTGTCGTGCTCGGGCGATAAACTGCTTGGTGCCGCACAGGCGGGCATTATCATGGGCCGTCGCAATCTGGTCCAGGCCTGTGGATCACATCCGCTTATGCGTGCCTTGCGCCCGGGCAAACTGGCTCTGTCGGCGCTCGAGGCCACGCTGCGTATCTACATGGACGGCGCCGACGTTGCCCATCGCGATATTCCGGTGCTCAGCATGCTTACGCTGCCGCAGGCCCATTTGGAGCGACGTGCCCGCAAGCTTCGCGATCGTATGGTCGCCGGGCTCGATAAGGCCGGTTGCCCGTGCGCCGTTCAGGTGGAGATCGTCGAGGAGTCGTCGACTCCCGGTGGCGGCTCGCTGCCTACCGTGGAGCTGCCCACGATGTGCGTTGCCGTGCGTCTTGTTGACGAGCGCCTGACGGTCGACGCGCTCAAGCGCTCGCTTGTCCAGGACTTCGACACGCCGGTCGTCACGCGCACCTCGCACGATCGCATTTTGTTTGACGTCCGTACGCTTGTGGGCGACCGCGATATCGAGACGGCGGCGTCGACACTTGCCGCATGCGTTAAGAAGGCGATTGCTCGATGAGTGAGGTTCAGGCGCTGGTGGAGTGTCCCGTTATCGTTGGCACGGCGGGCCACGTTGACCACGGTAAGTCGGCGTTGATCGAGGCGCTGACCGGCAAGAATCCCGATCGTCTGGAGGTCGAACGCCGTCGCGGCATGACGGTGGAGCTGGGCTTTGGCGAGCTGGCGCTGCCGAGTGGCAAGATCGTTGGCCTGGTCGACGTGCCGGGCCACGCGCATTACCTGCGCGCCATGGTGCAGGGTGCCACGGGCATCGACGTTGCCGTGCTGGTGGTTTCGGCCGTCGAGGGCGTGATGCCGCAGACCCGCGAGCACGTGCATGTGCTGGAGCTGCTGGGCGTCACGCATATGGTGGTCGCGCTGACGATGTGTGATCTGGCCGACGCCGAGATGACCGAGCTTGCCGAGCTCGATGTCGATGACTTTTTGTCGGGTACTGTGTTTGCGGGCGCGCCAATTGTGCCCGTGTCGTCCAAGACCGGCGCGGGAATCGATAACCTGCTGGTTGCGCTCGACGAGCAGGTTGCCGCTTGCTGGGATGCCTGCCGTGCTCGTGCCGAGCTCACCGATGCCGCACCGCGTCTGCCCATCGACCGTTGCTTTACGATCAAGGGCGCCGGTACCGTGGTGACGGGAACGCTGCACGATGCGCCCGTCGCGGTGGGGGATGAGCTTGTCGCGCTGCCGTCGCGTACGGCCTGTCGCGTGCGTGGGATTCAGGTGCATGGCGATACACTGCGGGCGTTGCCCGGTCAGCGTGTGGCGCTCAACTTGGTGGGCGATGCCGTCGCCGCGCTCGATCGCGGTGAGATGCTCGGCGTGGCGGGCCGCTTTGGCCAGACGATGCGATTTATGATGGCGTTTACGTATTTGGGTCGCGAGGGAGCCAAGCCGCGCGTGCTCGAGTCGGGCGCGCGTGTGCACGTGATGGCGGGTACGGCCGAGGTTGTCGGCCGCATCATGCTTTTGGAGGGCGAGGCCCCCATGGCGGTGGGCGAGACCCGTACCGTGCAGGTGCGCTTGGAGGAGCCGCTGCCGCTGCGAGCCGGAGACCATGCCGTGGTGCTCTCATATTCGCCCGTGATGCTCATTGGTGGCGGGCGTGTGCTGCTTTCGCGTTGCCGTCGTTCGCGCGAGCTTGCCGAAGGAGAGCGTGCGCTGTATGTGGCGCTTGAGGCCGGCGATACCGCCGCTGGTGTTGAGGCGTGGCTGGCGCTGCAGACGTTGCCGGTCGTGGCTGCCGACGTTGCCGCGGCGCTGGATCTTGTTTCCGGTGGAGTCGATGCCGCGCTGAACGAGTTGGTGGCGCGAGGTGCTGTGTGCGAGCTTGCCGGCTCGGATGGCTCGCTGTATGCAGATGCTTCCGTGCTCGATGCCGCGATGGATGCACTGGCGGCGACCCTGTCAGCCATGCACGCGGCGGCCCCCAAGGAGACAGGCTTTACGCCCGGCGCGGTCGCCCATGCTGCCTGGCCCGCTGCGGATGAAGGCGTTGCCGCGGCTCTGATTGCCGAGGGCTGCTCGCGTGGCGTGTGCGCCGCCGAGGGCGCCGAGGTATTCGATCCGCATTCGGCCGCCGCGGCGGCACGCGTGGTGCGAGAGGCTTGCGAGCGGATCGTCGCGCTGCTTGACGAGGCCGGTCTGGATGCACCGGCGCTTCCCGAGGTGGGCGAACGGCTGCAGCTCGGCCGCGACACTATGACGCGCGCCCTGCGCGAGCTTTCGCTCAACCGCTCGATCGT
Source organism: uncultured Collinsella sp. (assembly GCA_958427975.1). Lineage (GTDB taxonomy): Bacteria > Actinomycetota > Coriobacteriia > Coriobacteriales > Coriobacteriaceae > Collinsella. Next base: position 6,069 of record CAUAEH010000033.1, read on the forward strand.
TAAGGTCGAGCGCGACGTTGCCCTGTCCGCTGCCGCCGAGGCCCATGCGCGCGAACTCGCCGCCGCCGCCATTGAGGCAGCCGGCGGCGCTGCCACCACGAGCGTGCTGCGCGAGGCCCTGGGTGTGTCGCGCAAACGCGCCATCAGCATCTTGGAGCACCTTGATGCCGTGCGCTTTACGGTGCTCGACAAGGACGCCGGCGGCCTGAGGTCCCTACGCTAGATTGGCTGCTCGGTTTGGTAAAATACCGCCGCACTTGGGAACGGATGGGCTCCGGTGGGCTCCGCGGTCCTCAAAACCGTTGCGAGGCGTGCAAAACGTCTTGGATGTGTTCGATTCACATACGTTCCCGCCATACGCTACCAGCGCTTTTGTGCTCGCGGTCTTGCTGCGTGCCGCAAAGGCGCTGTTTTGTTTTTGCACGAGCTTTTCGTAGCGCCGCTATTTCGGCGGCTGTATTTAGCTTCGTGCATCGGGTTTCGAGCATGCCGATGGGGGTGGTTTGCCGTATGACTACCGTAAGACGGGCCGATCTTTCTTGTGTCGTCCAAGCGGGCGGGTTGTCGTCGCGCATGGGCTGCGATAAGGCGCGCATGGCGTTTTGCGGTGAGCCGCTCATCGAGCGCGTGCTGGGTCGGCTGGCGCCAGTTGCCGGCGAGTTGGTCGTGACGACTTCGCGTCCCAGCGAGCTTGCCTATCTTGAGGAGCACGCGTTTGGCGGCCTGGTGCCGCGTGTGGTGGCGGACCTTGAAGGACCGGCGGGTGCCATGCGCGGCATCGCGAGCTCGTTGGCCGCGGCCCGATTGCCGCTCGTGGCCATCGTCGCCTGTGATATGCCGTTTGTCTCGCCGGAACTTATCGGCGCGCTTGCCGATCGTGTTGAGGCCGAGGCGCTCGACGTGTGCGTGCCGTGCGAGGAGCGGGGGATTGAGCCGCTTTGCGCCGTCTGGCGCTGTGACGCGTGTGCGCCGGTTGCCCATGAGCTGCTCGCCTGCGACCGCCAGCGCATTCGCTGCCTGATCAATCGCGTTCAGGCTGGTTATATGGATGAACCGCAGATCGTTAAGGCCGCGGGCTCGACGCTCTGCTTCGAGAACGTCAATACGCCCGAGGAGTTTGCGGCGGCCGAGTTACTCGCCTAGACGATTGGAGTTGCCATGTCTCACGATATTTGCCCCGACACGGGAGAGCCTTGCACTTGCGATGGTTCCGGGCCCTGTACCTGTGGCTGCGGTGGCTGTGGACATACTGCGGAAGAGGAAGCGGCCGCCGCGGCGTATCGTGAGGCACACCGCGAAGGCCCATCCGGTGATGCCCTCGACCACGAACGCAAGATTATCGTTTCGTTCGACAGCACCTTCGATGTGATGGAGTGCGAGCAGCTTTGCCTGGATGCCGGCGTGCCCGGGCGCATCATGCCGCTGCCCGGCTCCATCACCGCTGGCTGCGGGCTGTGCTGGGCCATGCCGTTCTCGGGCGATGCACTCGCCGCCTTTCGCGCCGCCACCGAAGGCCGCATAACCCCCGCCGACTACCATCAGCTCGTCCTCTAATCACCAACACCACCACAAAGGTGCCTGTCCCCAATGTGGTGGTTCGGAACATGTGGACGAAACAGCTTCGAAACACGCGATTTGTTCGTCAGGTGCCCAAAAACGCTTCTACCTGCATCGTAATCAAAACGAAACATCTGCTCGTCGGCTTATGCGAAACTTTGCTGCAACAGTGCGATATTATCCATACTCGATAAAGCTCGGGGCGCATGGGGCGCCTCGAACGACACTTTTCTTTTCCATCAATTGGAGGAAGCATGAGCTACACGCAGAAAGTTCTCGAAGAGCTCAAGGCCCGCTATCCCGAGCAGCCTGAGTTCATCCAGGCCGCGACCGAGATCCTCGGCACCATCCAGCCGGCGCTCGACGCCCACCCCGAGTACGAGGAGGCCGCCCTGCTGGAGCGCCTCGTCGAGCCCGAGCGCATCGTCATGTTCCGTGTTCCCTGGGTCGACGACCAGGGCAAGGTTCAGGTCAACCGCGGCTATCGCGTCGAGTTCAACTCTGCCATTGGACCCTACAAGGGCGGCCTGCGCTTTAATCCGACGGTCACCCTGGGTATGCTCAAGTTCCTGGGTCTGGAGCAGATTCTCAAGAACAGCCTGACCACCCTTCCCATGGGCGGCGGCAAGGGCGGTTCCGACTTTGACCCCAAGGGCAAGTCCAACAACGAGATCATGCACTTCTGCCAGTCCTTCATGACCGAGCTCTATCGCCACATTGGCCCCAACACCGATGTTCCCGCCGGCGACCTGGGCGTTGGCGGCCGCGAGGTTGCCTACCTGTTCGGTCAGTACAAGCGCCTGACCAACGAGTGGACCGGCGTTCTTACCGGCAAGGGCCTCTCCTTTGGCGGCTCGCTCGCCCGTACCGAGGCCACCGGTTACGGTCTGGTCTACTTTGTGGACGAGTATCTCAAGAGCCGCGGCGACTCCTTCGAGGGCAAGAACGTCGTCGTTCACGGTTCCGGTAACGTCGCTATCTACGCGGTCCAGAAGGTATCCCAGCTCGGCGGCAAGGTGCTGGCCTGCTCCGACACCCATGGCTGGGTCGAGGATCCCGACGGCATCGACTACACCGTGCTCGAGCACGTCTACAACAAGAAGCGCTCCGGCCACGACAAGGGCGTTACGCTCGCTATGTACGTCGACGAGAAGCCCAATGCCACGTGGCACGAGGGCGACGGCCGCGGCGTGTGGCAGCTGCCCTGCGACATCGCGCTGCCCTGCGCTCGCGAGAACACGCTGCTGCTCGAGGACGCCCAGGCGCTCGTCGCCAACGGCTGCAAGGTGGTCGGCGAGGGCGCGAACATGCCTACGACCATCGAGGCCACGACCTACTTCCAGGAGAACGGCGTCGCCTTTATGCCCGGTAAGGCTGCCAACGCCGGCGGCGTGCTCGTGTCCGGCCTGGAGATGAGCCAGAACGCCGAGCACCTGTCCTGGACCTTCGAGGAGGTCGACGGCAAGCTCGAGCAGCTCATGCGCGGCATGTTCCACAACGTGGACGACACCGCCAAGGAGTACGGCGAGGAGGGCAACTTCGTCATGGGCGCCAACATCGCCGGCTTCCTGAAGGTCGCCGATGCCATGCTCGCCCAGGGCGTCTGCTAAATCTTCGCTCGATATAGCATCGCAGAAGGCTCCCAGTCATCTTGGCTGGGAGCCTTTTTTGATTCGCATGCGACGGAGGAAAACGGTTCATTTTGTCCCGACACGAGCTGTGCCCCCTCGTTTGGTACACTTAAAGGTACTGGACAAGTGGAGAGATGGGGGAGAATGTGCTCAAGTTCGGTACCTACGTCCGTGTTGGAAACGCGGCCGAAGCCTATGAGCTCTTGCAGAAGAACCGCAACAACAAGATTGTGGGCGGCGGCATCTGGATGCGCCTGGGTTCGCGTCGTGTGGCGACGGCAATTGACCTTTCGGCCTGCGGACTCGATCAGATCGAGGAGACCGAGACCGAGTTTCGCATCGGTGCCATGTGTACCCTGCGCCAGCTCGAGCGCCATGCCGGGCTCAACGCGCTTGTCAACAATGTCTTCGAGTTTGCCGTCCACGATATCGTGGGCGTTCAGCTGCGCAATACCGCCACGGTGGGCGGCAGCATTTACGGTCGCTTTGGTTTCTCGGACGTGCTCTCTGCGTTCCTGGCGCTCGATTCGTATGTTGAGCTGACGGGTGCCGGCCGCGTGCCGCTCGCCGAGTTCGTGGACATGGGCTATGTGCGTGACGTGATCGAGCACGTCGTGGTCGTTAAGCACGACTACCGCGCGAGCTATGAGGCCGTGCGCAAGGCCGCGACCGACTTCCCCTCGCTCAATGTCACCGCCGCCTGGTGGGACGGCTCCTGGCACGTCACCGTGGGCGCCCGTCCGCTGCGCGCGACCCTGCTGCAGGGCGAGGCATGCGGCCTTACCAGCGAGCAGCCTTCCGAGGACGAGCTGCGCGCCCTGGCCGCATCCGTGCGTGCCCTGAGCTACGGCACTAACCTGTGGGGCTCGGCCGACTACCGCCGCTGCATCTCGGCCCCGCTTGCCGTGCAGGCCGTGCGCCGCGCCGCCGGCATCGAGCTTTCGGCCGCGCTTGCCCACGAGCTCGAGGGCGTGCAGATTCCTAAGTTTGCCACGGACGAGTATTCCTGCCGCCGCGTGCCCGGCGTCGATTCTAGCGAGGTGCGCTAATGGCTGCCAAACTCATCGATCTTTCCTTTACGCTCAACGGCCGCAAGGTCAAGGTTCAGATTGCCCCCGACACCATGCTCTTTGCGTTGCTGCGTGAGCAGGGTTGCGCGTCGGTGCGCTGCGCCTGCGAGACCACCAACTGCGGCCTGTGCACGGTGTGGCTCGACGGCGATCCGGTGCTGAGCTGCTCGGTTCCTGCCGCCCGCGTTGAGGGCCACACCATCACCACGCTCGAGGGCCTCAAGGCCGAGTCCGAGGCGCTTGCCCGCGCTATGGCTGCCGAAGGCGCCGAGCAGTGCGGTTTTTGCGCCCCCGGCCTCATCATGAACGTGCTGGCGCTCGCCCGCTCCGCCAAGGAGGACCCGAGCCTCGTCGCCACGCGCGAGGAGCTCTCGCGCCAGCTTGCCGGCAACCTCTGCCGTTGCAGCGGCTACGAGAGCCAGCTGCGCGCCATCGTGCGCTTCCTCAACGAGTCCGGCGTGCAGGTTGGCTTTGAGATGCCCGAGCTACCGGTCAACGACACCAGCTGCGATGGCGTCTCGTACAAGCAAATCACCCACAAGCAGCCCAAGAAGGATTCGAAGGCCCTGCTCGAGGGCCGTCCCGTCTACACGGGCGATATGGTGCCCGCCGGCGCGCTCATCGTCAAACTCAAGCGCAGCCCGTATGCCCGCGCCAAGATCCGCTCTATCGACACCTCGCGCGCCCTGAAGGTGCCCGGCGTTGTGGGCGTCTACACCTACGAGGACGTGCCCAAGCGCCGCTTTACCATTGCCGGCCAGAGCTATCCGCAGCCGAGTCCCTACGACCGCCTGATCCTCGAGAACCTCGTGCGCTATCAAAACGAGGAGGTGGCGATCGTCGCTGCCGAGACCGAGGAGGCCGCCGACAAGGCGCTCAAGCTCATCAAGGTCGACTACGAGGTGCTCGAGCCGCTGCTCGACTTTACCCAGGCACTCGATAACGACATCGTGGTCCACCCCGAGGGCGACGTGACCTTTATGTTCCCGCAGGGCGGCGATGTCCCGCGCAACCTAGTGTGCAGCGGTACCAGCAATTATGGCGACCTGGACGAGGCCTTCGCCCAGAGCGACATCGTCTTTGAGCGCACCTACACCAGCCAGGCCACGCAGACCGCGCCCATGGAGACCTTCCGCGCCTTCGCGACGACCGACGCGTTCGGCCGCATCTCGGTGACCACCTCTACGCAGGTGCCCTTCCACGTGCGCCGCATGGTCGCGCAGTCGCTCGACATTCCGCAATCGCAGGTGCAGGTCATTAAGCCGCGCATCGGCGGCGGTTTTGGCTCCAAGCAGACGGGCTGCTGCGAGATCTTCGTGGCGTTCGTGACCCAGCAGACTGGCCGTCCGAGCTATTGCTGTTACACTCGCGAGGAGACCATCACTGCGGGCAACTCGCGTCACCAGATGCAGATGACCGTTAAGCTGGGCGCCATGAACGACGGCACCATCACGGCCATCGACCTGCACACACTGTCCAACGCCGGCGCCTATGGCGAGCATGCCACCACGACGATCGGCCTTTCGGGCCACAAGAGCTTGCCCATCTACAACCACGTGAAGGCGAGCCGCTTTAGCTGGGACGCCGTCTACACCAATACCAACCGTGGCGGCGCGTATCGTGGCTACGGTGCCACCCAGGGCCAGTTTGCCGTGGAGAGCGCCGTCAACGAGCTCGCCGACATGCTGCACATGGACCCCGCCGACCTGCGCCTTAAGAACATCGTGCGCGAGGGCGAGACCATGCCGCAGTACTACAACGAGAAGCTCAACGCCTGCGCGCTCGACCGCTGCCTGCTGCGCGCGATGGACATGATCGGCTGGCGCGACAAGCCGCTGGCCGTGGACCTGGGCGACCGCGTGCGCGCCCTGGGCTGCGCGCTCACCATGCAGGGCTCGGGCATCTCCAACGTGGACATCGCTGGCATCGACATGCGCTTGGAAGAGGACGGCTTCATTACCATCGGCACCGGCGCCACCGATAATGGCATGGGCGTCGACACGATTCTGGCGCAGATTGCCGCCGAGGAGCTGGGCGTTGAGAGCTCGCTGATTGTGTTGCGCGGCGTGGACACCGACGTGTCGCCGTTCGATGCCGGCTCGTACGCGAGCTCGGGCACGTACGTGACGGGTCTGGCAGCCAAGAACGCCGCGACCGAGCTGCGCGAGAAGATTTGCGCCAAGGCCGCCCAGATGTGGGATGTGGACGCCGCCGACGTGGTCTTCGACGGCCAGTACGTGCGCCTGTCCGACGAGCGCGCCGCTCGCGAGCGCGGTCGCTACCTTACGCTGCGCGACTTTGCCAACCTATGCGTCAAGAACATCGCGGGCGGCGACGCGCTCACCTCGCACGCCTCTGCCTGCCTGCCCGTTTCGCCTCCGCCGTTTATGGCCGGCATTGCTGAGGTCGAGGTCGACAAGGCCACCGGCAAGGTGACCGTGGTGGATTACGCCGCTGCCGTTGACTGCGGCACCGTGATCAATGAGGCGCTCGCGCGCGTCCAGGCCGAGGGCGGCATTGCCCAGGGCATCGGTCACGCGCTCTACGAGATCGTCGAGCACGATGATCGCGGCCGCCTGCGCACCGGCAACTTTATGAGCTACAAGCTGCCCACGCGTCTGGATATCGGCAGTATTCGCGTGGCCTTTGAGCCGAGCTACGAGCCGACGGGTCCGTTTGGCGCCAAGTCGATTGGCGAGGTCGTCATCAACACGCCGCTCGCCGCCGTGGCCTCGGCCGTCGCACACGCCACCGGCCACCAGGTCCGCTCGCTGCCGATCACGCCCGAGAAGGCCCTGCTGGGGGAGTAGCGGGTCAGCGAACAAGTCGTAATGGGCGGGGCGGGGCAACTCGTCCCGCCTTTTGCACTCGTGGTGAGGTCGTGAGCCTGTAAAAGGTGTGCGTGCGCTTGCCGTTCGTATCTGCTATCATTCCTAGTCTGTGCGCTCATGCGGGCGTGGCGGAATTGGTAGACGCGCCAGATTTAGGTTCTGGTGGGATTCCCGTGAAGGTTCGAGTCCTTTCGCCCGCACCAACGCACCTGCGTCGGCTCCCGCCGTCGCGACTCTTTGTTGCATAAAGGTACCAGCACCTCAGATAAGCTGGGCAGTATGAGGAGGAACGTGTTGAACATCACCGCTTCTGACGTCAAGGACGCCAAGCTCACCGCTACGGTCACCATCCCGGCCGCCGACGTCGACGCCGCGATCAAGAAGGCCTACAAGGACACCGCCAAGAAGTACCGCTTCCCGGGCTTCCGCGCCGGCAAGGCTCCCCGTCCGGTCATCGACTCTGCTCTTGGCGCCGAGGCTACCCTCGCTCAGGCCACCAACGACCTGATCGCCGCCAACGAGCCCGTCGTCCTCAACGAGCTGGACATCGTCCCCACCAAGAACGGTGACTACAAGGAGCTCGACCTCGCCAAGGATCACGAGGACTACACCTACACCGTCGAGTTCTCCCTGCGTCCTGCCGCTGAGCTCTCCTCCTTCGACGCCGTCGAGATCGAGATGCCTCCCGCGGAGGTCACCGAGTCCGAGATCAACAACCAGGTCGAGATGCTCCTCAACTACCGTGCCACCTTCGAGGACGTCGAGGGTCGCGCCGTCGAGGCCGAGGACTACGTGACCGTCGACCTCAAGGCCGTCGAGAACGCCGACAACTTCGCCGCCGAGGGCCGTATGCTCATCGCCGGTAGCGACAGCAACCCCAAGGAGTTCAACGAGGCCCTGATCGGCGCTAACGTCGACGACGTCAAGACCGTCACCTGGACCGACGAGGTCGAGGAGGGCGAGGAGGCCGAGACCCACACCGTCGAGGTCACCGTCAAGGGCATCAAGGTCCGCAACACCCCCGAGCTCACCGACGAGCTCGTCAAGTCCGACTTTGGCTTCGACAGCATCGACGCCATGCGCGACGCCATCAAGATCGAGATCGAGCAGGACAAGGCTTCCCGCCTCCCGGCCGAGAAGGAGAACCGTTGCGTCTCCGCTCTCGCCGAGCGCCTGCAGCTCGACGAGATGGACGCCGACTACGAGCAGTCCGTCTTTGAGGAGCTTGGCCAGAACTTCCTGTCCAACCTCGCTGCCCGCGGCATGACGCTGGACACCTGGCTGCCCGCTTCCGGTCTGACCATGGAGCAGTTCATCGGCGACCTGCACAAGCAGGCCAACGACGTTGCCCGTGAGTCCCTGGCTCTCGACGCCCTCGCCCGCGAGCTCAAGATCGAGGTCACCGAGGACGACATCAACGCCGAGTTCGAGAAGGCCGGCGTCAAGGACGTCGAGGCTTCCAAGGCCGAGTTCATCGCCGATGGCCGCATGCCTGCCGTCCGCGAGTCCATCCGTCGCTCCAAGGCCGTCGACCACCTGGTCGAGAACGCCAAGGTGACCGAGGTCGACGAGACCGCCAAGGACGCTGAGTAATTCTCGCCACCTTTCCCGCGAGCGCATGGATGCGCCCGTGATGGGGTAAAGTTATAAGCCGGTTATCCGGTTGCTTCGTACGGTGCCAGCCAATGCATAGCATGCGGGCACCGTACGTTTATCTAAAACCAATTTGGTCCGCAAGAGAGAAATGGAGATGCGTATGATCGCTAAGTTCGATTCCGCCCTCGTGCCATACGTTATCGAGCAGACGCCGCGCGGCGAGCGCAGCTACGATATCTATTCGCGCCTGCTCAACGACCGCATCATCTTTTTGGGCGAGGAGATCAACTCCGTCAGCGCCAACCTGGTCGTTGCCCAGCTGCTGCATCTTGAGAGCCAGGATGCCGAGAAGGATATCTCGCTCTACATCAATTCGCCCGGTGGCGAGGTCTACTCCGGCCTGGCGATTCTGGACACCATGAACTTCATTAAGCCGCAGGTCTCCACCATCTGTGTCGGTATGGCCGCGTCTATGGCCGCCGTGCTGCTTTCGGCCGGCGCCAAGGGCAAGCGCTTCTGCCTGCCGCACTCCAAGGTCATGATTCACCAGCCCAGCGGCGGTGCCCAGGGCCAGCAGACCGAGATCGAGATCGTGGCCGAGGAGATCAAGAAGACCCGTCGCGAGCTCAACCAGATCCTGTCCGACGCCTCGGGCCAGCCCATCGAGAAGGTCCAGGCCGATACCGAGCGCGACAACTACCTGACCGCTGCCGAGGCCCTCGACTACGGCCTGATCGATCGTATCGTCACCTCGCGCGACCTCGCCGCGAAGGACGTCTAGGATGGCAGGTAACATGCAGGACAACTTTGACGAGAACGGCAACCCCATCCGCTGCTCCTTCTGCGGAAAAGAGCAGGGACAGGTTCGCCGCCTTGTTAAGGGTCCGACCAACATCTTTATCTGTGACGAGTGCGTCGCCGCCTGCTCCGAGATCCTTGAGGAGTCGCTGGCTTCGGACTTTATGGACGCCGCCCGCAACGGCAATCTCCCGGGTTTCCTCAACGACCACGGCCAGGCTGCGTCTCAGCCCGCCGTTGACCCCGAGACGGAGGGCTTTGAGCTTGAGGACGACCGTCAGGTGATTACGCACGTGCCGACACCGCACGAGATCTATGACGAGCTTTCGGCCTATGTTATGGGGCAGGAGGACGCCAAGCGCGCCATGTCGGTGGCCGTGTACAACCACTACCGTCGCGTGATCGAGGGCGGTGCTGCGGTGTCCGCCCTTGACGAGGCATCGGGCATGGGCGCCCAGTTTGACGATGACATGGACGAGGTGGAACTTGCCAAGTCCAACATTTTGCTGCTTGGCCCCACCGGTACCGGTAAGACCCTGCTGGCCCAGACGCTCGCGCGCATCCTCGAGGTGCCGTTTGCCATCGCCGACGCCACCGCGCTCACCGAGGCCGGTTACGTGGGCGAGGACGTGGAGAATATCCTGCTCAAGCTCATCAACGCCGCCGATGGCGATATTGAGCGCGCGCAGGTTGGCATTATCTACGTGGACGAGATCGATAAGATTGCCCGCAAGGCCGAGAACCTCTCCATCACCCGTGATGTTTCGGGCGAGGGCGTCCAGCAGGCACTGCTTAAGATTCTTGAGGGCACGGTTGCCAGCGTTCCGCCCACCGGCGGCCGCAAGCATCCCCAGCAGGAGCTGCTGCAGATCGACACGACGAACATCCTGTTCATCTGCGGCGGTGCCTTTGTGGGTCTGGATAAGATCATCGCCGATCGCGTGGGCAACAAGGGCGTGGGCTTTAACTCCGAGATCGCCGGCCCCACTTCGGTCGACGAGAACGACCTGCTGCGTCAGGTGCTCCCGCAGGACCTCAACGCCTTTGGCATGATCCCCGAGTTCGTGGGTCGTACGCCCGTCGTCACCCAGACGCAGGCGCTCGACGAGGACGACCTGGTGTCAATCCTGACCGAGCCCAAGAACGCCGTGGTGCGCCAGTACCGCAAGATGTTCCAGCTCGAGGACGTCGATCTTGAGTTTGAGGACACCGCCCTGCACGAGATTGCCCGCATGGCGCTTGCCCGCAAGACCGGCGCCCGCGGCCTGCGCGCCATCTGCGAGGACGTGCTGCAGCAGACGATGTTCGACCTCCCCAGCGAGGAGGGCGTTTCCAAGGTCGTCGTAACCGAAGCCGCCGTAAAGGGCGAAGAACAGCCCCAGCGTATCTACGGCTAGACCTGCCTAAAACGTGTTTGCAAATAGCCTCCGACCACCCGCGGTCGGAGGCTATTTTATATATGCGCAATAACCCCAACTACCTGTGTTATTCTGTGTGTTTGTTTAAGCCTCAGCGAAGTCATTCAGACTGAAGTAATCGATACCTAAGGGGAGGAATGTAGGCCCGATTTTCGTAGATTCCGCACGAGCCGAAGACCACTTAATGTGGTCTTCGAGTGAGCCCAGGACTTGACCGAGCGAAAATCGCGCCTACATTCCTTCCCGGCGGGACAGGGAGAGATATATGGAAGAAATGCCCAAAAACTACGATCCGTCGACCAACGAGCCGGCGATTCTGCAGAAGTGGCTTGACGGCGGCTACTACAAGCGCCGCGCCGGTGTGGGCGACTGCACCGTCACCATTCCGCCTCCCAATGTGACCGGCAAGCTCCACATGGGTCACGCCACCGACGACTCCATCCAGGACGCCATCGTCCGTATGGCCCGCATGCGCGGCAAGTCCACGCGCTGGGTGCTGGGCACCGATCACGCCGGTATCGCCACGCAGACCAAGGTCGACAAGAAGCTTAAGAGCGAGGGCATCAGCCGCCTGGAGATTGGTCGAGACAAGTTTGTCGATGCCTGCTGGGACTGGACCCACGAGTACGGCGGCATCATCGTCGAGCAGATCAAGCGTATGGGCTGCTCCGTCGACTTCGATAACGAGCGCTTTACCATGGACGAGGACTATGCACAGGCCGTCCGCAAGGTCTTCTGCGACTGGTACCACGACGGCCTGATCTACCGCGGCAAGCGCATCGTCAACTGGTGCCCCAACTGCACCACCGCTATCTCGGACGACGAGGCCGAGTACAAGGACGAGAAGGGCCACCTGTGGCACCTGCGCTACCCGCTGACCGAGCCGGTCAACGGCCAGGACTACATCGTCGTCGCCACCACGCGCCCCGAGACCATGCTCGGCGACACGGGCGTTGCCGTTTCCCCGAAGGATCCTGAGAAGGCCGCCTTTGTGGGTAAGACCGTTAAGCTTCCCATCGTTGACCGCGAGATCCCCATCTTTGAGGATTGGCACGTCGACGCTAACTTCGGTTCCGGCTTCGTTAAGGTCACCCCGGCCCACGACCCCAACGACTACGCCATGGGCCAGGCCCACGACCTGCCGCAGATCAACATCTTCGACGAGCACGCGGTGGTCGTCGAGGGCTACGGCGAGTTCACCGGCATGAACCGCGACGAGTGCCGCGAGGCCGTCATCAAGTGGTTCGAGGAGCACGACCTGCTCGATCACGTCGAGGACCTCGATCACTCCGTCATGCATTGCTACCGTTGCGACTCCGCTCTGGAGCCGTGGCTGTCCGAGCAGTGGTTCGTCGCCGTCGACAAGCTCAAGGGGCCGGCGCTCGACGCTGTCAACTCCGGCAGGGTCACCTTCCATCCCGCGCGCTGGACGCAGACCTACACCACCTGGATGGAGAACCTTAAGGACTGGTGCATCAGCCGCCAGCTGTGGTGGGGCCACCGCATCCCCGTGTTCTACTGCGAGGACTGTGGCTGGGAGGACGCCCTGACCGAGGACACCGACGTGTGCCCTAAGTGCGGCGGTCATCACGTGCATCAGGACGAGAACGTGCTGGACACCTGGTTTAGCTCGCAGCTGTGGACCTTCGCCACGCAGGGTTGGCCGCAAAAGCCGGAGCTGCTCGAGGGTCATCACCCCACGACGGCGCTGGTCACCGCGCGCGACATCATCGCGCTGTGGGTCGCCCGCATGGTCATGAGCTCGCTGTACTTCTTGGACGAGGTGCCGTTTAAGGACGTCGTCATCTACCCGACGATCCTGGCCAAGGACGGCAGCCGCATGTCCAAGTCCAAGGGCAACGGCGTTGACCCCATGGACCTCATTGGTATGTACGGCGCCGACGCCATGCGCTACAACCTGCTTACGCTGTGCACCAACAACCAGGATGTAAAGTTCGACGCGAACATCGACAAGAAGACCAAGAAGCTCATCGATAGCCCGCGTACCGACCAGGCCAAGAGCTTTGTGACCAAGATCTGGAACGCCAGCCGCTTCCTGCTCATGAACATGGAGGGCTACACGCCCGGCGAGCCCGTCGTGGAGACGCCGGCCGACGCCTGGATGTTCAGCCGCCTGGCGAAGGCCGTCAAGATGGTCACCGAGGGCATTGAGAACTACACCTTTGGCGACATGGCCCGCGGCGTGCAGCAGTTCTTTTGGAACGAGGTCTGCGACTGGTACGTCGAGGTCACCAAGGCCCGCCTGAAGGGCGAAGGCCGTCTGCAGGCACAGCGCAACCTGATTTTTGTGCTCGACACCTCCATTCGCCTGATGCACCCACTTATGCCGTTTGTCACCGAGGAGATCTGGGACAACATGCCGGCGAGCGTGCTCGACCTGGACGCCGAGGGCAACGTGGACCGCGCCGAGGCGCTCATGATCGCCAAGTGGCCCGAGCCCGCCGATTACGCCAAGTACGTCGACGAGCCCGCCGAGCGCGCGTTTGAGCTGTGCCGCACCGTCGTTTCCGCCGCCCGCGCCACGCGCTCGCGTTACCGCTTGAGCCCCAAGGCCGAGCTCGACGTGGTCGTGCGCGCTGGTGCCGAGGACATCGAGAAGCTCGAGAGCCTGCGCTCGACCATCGAGCCGCTGGCCAACACGTCTTCGCTGGTCATGGGTACTGACGTTGAGAAGCCGGCTGCGAGCATCGCCGTTGTTGATAGTGGCGTCGAGGTCTTTGTGGTGCTCGAGGGCAAGGTTGACCTTTCGGCCGAGAAGGCGCGCCTGGAGAAGGAGATCGCCGCGGCCCAGAAGGAGCTCGCCGGCTGCGAGAAGACGCTCGCCAATGAGGGCTTTGTGGCCAAGGCCGCTCCTGCGGTGGTGCAGAAGAAGAGGGACCGTGCAGCTGAGCTCAAGGAGATCCTGGCGGCACTGACTGCTCAGGTTGCTGACTTCTCGTAGGTCTAACTTGGGGGCGCGTCCCGATGCTTTGCTCTCCGCTGCGAACAGTCCCGCGCAAGACGGACAGCACATTAAGTGCTGTCCTTTGCGTGCGGAACTTGCGGCGAGAAAAGCATCGGGCCGTTCCTAGTGCGGTTACGTGGTTGTTTGCAACTGGTAGGTTGGGGCCACTGGGTTGTGGCCTTGATCTTGCTGCAAAGCGGTGTTTGGCTGATATTTTGAATGGGAGGGGCTCGTTGTTGATTCGGGCCTCTTTTTATGTTGAGGGGACTTTGGGTTATGGCTAAGCGTTCTGGGTCGTATGTCGTTCCTTTCTCGTTTGATTTGCTTTCGTTTGGTGAGGCTGTTGGGCTTGCTGCTGATACGGGGCGGATTTCTGGGGATGCTGGTCCTCTACTCGAGACGGTTATCGATATGCTCGATGAACTGGGGCGTCCGGATGAGTATTTTGATTGCATTCAGGTTGCCGGTACCAATGGCAAGACTTCGACCACGCGTTTTTCAGCTGCTATCCTTCGCGGCGAGGGGCTCAAGACCGCGCTGTATACGTCACCGCAGCTGGTGCGCTATCCCGAGCGCATGGAGGTTGACGGCCACGTTGTGAGCGACGAGGCCTTTGCCCGTGGCGTTTCGGCAGCTGTCGAGGCGGGGCGTCGTGTGAATGCGCGCCGTGTGGCGGCGGGGGAGCGCGCCTATTCCATCACGCCGTTTGACCTGCTGACGGCTGCTGCACTGGTGGTGTTTGCCGAGGCTTGCGTGGACGTGGCCGTGCTTGAGGTCGGCATGGGCGGACGCTGGGATGCTACGAGTGCGACCGATCCTGTCGCCGTGGCCATTACAGGCATTGGGCTCGATCACACACGTATTTTGGGCGATACGCTCGAGGCCATTGCGGGGGAGAAGGCTGCGGTCATTAAGCCCGGACGCCTGGTTGTGCTGGGCGAGGGCACGCATGAGGCGAGCGTTCAGCGCGTGATGGATGCCCGTTGTCGAGAGTGCGGCATTGTGCCGCTCGTGGTGAGTCATGCCACGACTAAGGTGCCGGTGCATGTGG